>DXWR01000028.1 GCA_019416775.1 Oscillospiraceae bacterium
TTTCAGGACTGTGCCGCATATGAAAATAGATTCTTTTGTTAAACTGCCAACGGAGAAGGTTTGGTGAATTTTTTGCGGATGAGGAGGGTCAGCAGCCGTTCCAGAAGGATGCCCACCGCCACAAAGATCAGCAGGATCCAGAGGGTGGAGGTCACCGGCAGGGTCAGCTGGAGGAGGTTGTGGAACAACAGCACCGCCACGTAAAAACCGATGGTGGTGGTGATGGCCAGAAAGCCCCGAAGCTTGTTCAACGGCCAGCAAGACTTCCACACGGCGGCAATGCCGATGGTACCCACAATCAGGTACATTAACAGGGTTTGCTGCTCAGCGGCCAAAGGCATGGCGCCCAACCAGTTGAGGAGGAACACCGCAATACAGGAGAGGGTGATGACGATGGCGTTGGGGGCGGCCAATCGCAGTGCCGTTGGCAGGAAGCGGCCGGTAATGCGTTTGTCGTTGGGCTCGAAGGAGATGAAGAAGGCGGGATAGCCTTCGATCACCAGGTCGATGAGGGTGATCTGAATGGGCAGGAAGGGGAAATCCATGTTCAAGATAATGCACACCAAACAGAGGAGCACCGAGTAGATGGTCTTAATAAAGAACACACCGGCAGATTTGGTGATGTTGTTCACCACCCGGCGGCCTTCCGCCAAGACGCTGCGAAGCACCGAGAAGTCGGAGTCGATGAGCACCAGCTGTGCCGTCTGCTTGGCGGCGTCGCTGCCCTGGCCTACAGCGATGGAACAGTCCGCCTGCTTCATGGCTAACAGGTCGTTGACTCCGTCGCCGGTCATGGCAACTCGATGACCTTGCTTCTGCATGGCGGTGACCAGCAATTTTTTCTGCTGGGGGCTGACCCGGCCAAAGACGGTGTATTCCTGCACCACACGGTCCATGTCCTCCGGGCGGATCATGGACATGTCCACGTAATTTTCTGCATGCTCGATGCCGGCTTGCTTAGCTACAGCGGATACCATCACCGGATTATCCCCGGAGATCACCTTTACCGCCACTCCCTGATTGCGGAAATAGGTAATGGCAGAGGCAGCATTTTCCCGCAGGGGGTCGGTAATCACGATAGCCGCTACCAAACGGATCCGTGCAGGATCCAGGGTTTTGTCCTCAATCACATCGGTCAGGCCGACCAGCAGAACCCGCTTGCCTTCCTTCATGACCTTGGTCACCACTTCCGGCAGATTGCCTTTACAGAGCCGTTCCGGGGCGCCTACTACCAAAGTGCCGATGCCGTCCAAGGTCACGGCGCTCCATTTTCGTTCCGAGGAGAAGGGGATTTTGGCGGGGGCGTCTACCCCTTCCACCGGCTGGAAATATTCCTTCATAGCCTGGAAGGTGGCGTTGTTGTCGTCGGTGTTGCAGAGGAAGGCGCCCATCATGGTTTCAAAAGGCACTGGTGTGCCGAAATCCAACGGAATGGCTTCTTCTACCTGCATTCGGCCTTGGGTAATAGTGCCGGTTTTATCCAAGCAGATTACATCCACATGGGCTAGGTTTTCCAAGGAATACAGGTCCTGCACCAACACATTTTGTTTGGACAAACGGATAATGCCGGCAGCCAAACCAATACTGATCAACAACACTAAGCCTTTGGGCAGCATTCCCAGCAACCCAGCAGCAGTGGAGACCACTGCGTCGTACATAATTTCTCCCCGAAGGAAGAATGCCTCCAAAAACAGCAGGATTCCCAGGGGAATAATAAACCAGCTGGTAAACCGGGTGACCTTCCGCATAGAGAGCAGCAGCTCGGAATTCACCTGCTTGAGTTTCTTCACCTCGTTGGCGATCTGAGAAGCGTAGTTTTCATCCCCCACATGGATGATTTCCGCCTGGCATTTGCCGCTGATGACCGAACTGCCGGACAACAGGGAATCCCCCGGCTTTTTGATCACCGGATCGGATTCGCCGGTGAGAAGGGATTCATTGACCTCCAGCTCACCGGAGAGGACGGTGCTGTCGGCGCAGATCTGCTTTCCGCTCTCCAACAGCAGAATATCCCCCTTTTCCACCTCTTGAATGGAGATGTGGAGGTGCTGCTGACGGCGGATTACATCACACATAGGCATGGTAAGAAGGGAAAGCTCCTCCACCAATTTTTTAGCCTTTAATTCCTGGGCAATTCCAATCACTACGTTCAAAATGATGATAAGAATAAAAAACAGGTTGGTCCAGGCCCCGACACAAGCTAGAGCTATGGCAATCAAGAAGTTGAACAGGTTAAACAGGGTGCAGATATTATCCTTTAGAATCTGCCCTGTTGTTTTGGTAATGGGCTCCTGCGCATTCATGTAAATAATCGTTCCTTTCCGACCAGGCAATGCTGGACTTTTGGGGGAAGTTTCGAATCCTTCATCCGATTGGGATGAATTTACTTTATCTTACCCCGTAATTCTTAACAAAGATGAAACAAAGCTCTAAATAAATTATAAATCAGCAGATTTCACTTATGCGTTTCCCGCCTTTGTTATCATACACATTTTTCACACAAAACACAAGAGAAAACAGAAAAAAGCACAAAACAAAAGCTACTTTCCAGAAAGACCGAAAAGCAGCTTTTACAGAATATAGAATACATCATTGCTTTACCAATGCTGTTTTATTTGTAGTGTGCCGATTTTTCCACCAGTTCCAAGCAGCACTGATGCCAAGATAAATCGACAAATATTTTACCAACATTAGCAAGGTATATGC
>DXWR01000280.1 GCA_019416775.1 Oscillospiraceae bacterium
TCCCACCACCGGCGTCACCACCCCCACTGACACTGACGTGACCACTCCGGTGGATCCCCAGGTTGGGGCTCAGGTGGAAACTGCGGCTCCGGTCCAGACCGGCGACACCGCCCAGCCTTGGGCTGCGGTGAGCTGCGCCGCCATCTCCCTGGCGCTGTTTGCCGGATTGACCGGCCGGTGGATCTATCTCAGACGAAAAGAACAATAAAACCAGCGGTTCCGTCCATTGGATGGAAAGGCGCCCTTGCTTGTTGGCAGGGGCGTTTTTTCTTCTTTCGGGGAGCTTCCTTGGCAATTCTGTCCGAAACGGGGGTTTTGGTTGAAAAGTTGGGAAAAACGTGGTATAAAATAAGGTGGTAAATTGCTGCCAATTGCAACAAAACCAAAGTGGGAGGAACGACCATGACAACCTTGGCAGACTTGAAAGTGGGGATGGAAGGCTACATCGAACAGGTGCAGTGCAAAGAAATCCCCCTGCGAAAACATATTTTAGACATGGGGCTCACCCCCGGCACCGAAGTGACTTTAATCAAAACCGCTCCCATGGGGGACCCCCTGGAGCTGCGGGTGCGGGGATATGAACTCACCCTCCGCAAAGAGGACGCTTCCTACATCCTGCTGCGGGACACCCATCCATCCCATGCCCCCAAACCGGCGGCCCGGGAGCCCAAGGAGGTGGCCCACCCCCATACCGGGGAAATGGGCATCTACCACGTGAAGGTGGAGGGAGCCCAGATCCCGGAAGGGGAGACCATTACCTTCGGCTTGGCCGGGAACCAGAACTGCGGCAAAACCACCCTGTTTAACCAGCTCACCGGCTCCAACCAGCACGTGGGCAACTTCCCCGGGGTGACGGTGGACCGAAAGGACGGCAGCATCCTCGGCCATCCCGACACCGTGATCACCGACCTGCCCGGCATCTACTCCATGTCCCCGTACAGCGATGAGGAGATCGTCACCCGGAATTTCTTTTTGAAGGACCGGCCCAAAGGCATCATCAACATTGTGGACGCCACCAATATGGAACGGAACCTGTATTTGACCATGCAGCTCATGGAGCTGGACATCCCCATGGTGCTGGCCTTAAATATGATGGACGAGGTCCGGGAAAACGGGGGCACCGTGCTGGTGAACCGGATGGAGGAGATTCTGGGGATCCCGGTGGTGCCCATCTCCGCCGCCAAGAAAGAGGGCATTGAAGAGCTGGTGGAGCACGCCATCCACGTGGCCCGGTATCGGGAACGTCCCGGCCGGATGGACTTCTGCGACGAAGACGGCGCCGACGGCGGGGCGGTGCACCGCTGCCTCCATGCGGTGCGGCACTTGATCCAGGACCACGCCAAAAAGTACCACATCCCGGTGCAGTTTGCCGCCGCCAAAATCGTGGAAAACGACCAGGTGATCTTGGAGCAGCTGCATTTGGACCAAAACGAACAGGATATGCTGGAGCACATGATTGTCCAGATGGAACATGAATCCGGCAAGGATCGGCAGGCCGCCATGGCGGATATGCGCTACGCCTTCATCGAAAAGGTCTGCGCCCAGACAGTGGTGAAGCCCCAGGAAAGCAAGGCCCACACCCGCAGCCGGAAGCTGGACCGGATCCTCACCGGCAAATGGACCGCCATCCCGGTGTTTGTGCTGATTATGGGCCTGGTGTTCTACCTGACCTTCGGCCTGATCGGCTCCTTCCTGTCCGATCTGCTGGACATGGGCATTGGCTGGCTCACCGACCAGGTGGACGGGGCCTTGACCCTCTGGGGGGTCAACGAAGTGGTCCACTCCCTGGTCATCGACGGCATCTTTGCCGGGGTGGGCACCGTGCTCAGCTTTCTGCCCATTATTGTGGTGCTGTTCTTCTTCCTGTCGGTGCTGGAGGACACCGGCTACATGGCCCGGGTGGCCTTCGTCATGGATAAGCTGCTGCGGAAGATCGGCTTGTCCGGGCGAAGCATCGTCCCCATGCTCATCGGCTTCGGCTGTTCGGTGCCCGCCATTATGGCCACCCGGACATTGTCCTCGGAGCGGGACCGGAAGATGACCATCCTCCTCACCCCCTTTATGAGCTGTTCGGCCAAACTTCCCATCTACGCTCTGTTTACCGCCGCCTTTTTCCCGGATTACGGGGCGCTGGTGATGATCGGCCTGTACCTGGGGGGCATGGTGATCGGGGTGCTGTTTGCTCTGCTGTTAAAGAAAACCGCCTTTCAGGGAGAACCCATCCCCTTTGTGATGGAGCTGCCCAACTACCGGTTCCCCAGCGCCAAAAGCGTGGGACGGCTGATCTATGACAAAGCCAAGGACTTCGTCACCCGGGCCTTTACCATTATCTTTGTGGCTACGGTGATTATCTGGTTCTTGCAGACCTTTGACTACCAGTTCAACGTGGTCACCGACCAGGGGGACAGCCTGCTGGCCATGATCGGCGGCTGGATCGCCCCCATCTTTGCTCCCCTGGGACTGGGAAGCTGGATGGTCTCCACCGCACTGATCAGCGGGTTTGCCGCCAAGGAAAACGTGGTCAGCACCCTGACGGTGCTGCTGGGAGGAAGCACTGCCGCTTTGGGCAACCTCTTCACCCCCTTCACCGCCATTGTCTTTTTGACCTTCACCCTGCTGTACACCCCCTGTGTGGCGGCTATCACCTCGGTGCGCCGGGAGCTGGGCGGCAAATGGGCGGTGGGCGTCTGCGTCACCCAGTGCGTGGTGGCCTGGATCGTGGCCTTTTTGGTACATACTCTGGGCATTCTCTGCGGATGGGTGTAACGGCCGAAAAAAATATCAAATTTTAGAATCCATGCGCTTCTCGGAAACGGGAAGCGTATTTTTATGCGAAACTTTCCAAAACTACTTGACCTGTCGGGGTAGTTATGCTATACTATTACTACGATAGTCGTAGTACGACAGATAAGATAGTTGGGAGGTGATTTCTTGATCAGCAGTGATGTGATCCGGGGCTACAACGACACCATGATCCTGGCTCTGCTGCTGGATGGCCCCTCCTATGGGTATGAGATTTCCAAGGAAATCTCCCGCCGCACCCAGGGGAAATACGTGATGAAGGAGACCACCCTTTATTCCGCCTTCAACCGGCTGGAAAAAAACGGGTATGTGACCTCCTTT
>DXWR01000281.1 GCA_019416775.1 Oscillospiraceae bacterium
GAACTGGTTTTTCCCGGTTTTTCCACCGGAAGCAAAGACTTGATTTAAGTCGTTTTCCCTGGTTTCATTCTTTGTTTTTTCCTTTGAAAAGGACTGTTTTCTTTTAAAAATTAAGGCCCCGCCGGGAACCTTCCAAAAGGCTTGGTTCTGCTGGCGGAGCGGGTTGGTTTTAGGAAAAAAGAAGTGAATAGCTTATATTAGTCGTCATCGTCATCCCAGTCGTCGTCATTATCGTCTCGGTCATCGTCATCCCAATCATCATCCCAATCATCGTTGCCGTCATCTCGGTCGTCGTCATGGTCGTCGTCCCAGTCGTCGGAGCGGTTTTCCCCTACGTCGTCCCAGTCGTCGTCGTACCGATCGTCCCAATCGTCGTCATACCGATTGCCAGAATTGCCGGAGGAAGTAGCGGGCTGGTTGTTTTGGATGTGATGATAGTCGTCCCAATCATCGTCATCAATGTCGTCGCCCCAGTCATCGTTGGCGTTATGCCGTTCCCGGTCCACTTCCAGCACTTTGCCGGTGGAGGCGTTGACTTCGTATTCGTACTCCACTCCATCCAGCACAAATTCAATTTCGTAGGTGCCGTCGTCGATGTCGTAGTCTTTTTCCACAAACTGCAAATCGTTCCGCTGCAGCTGGGTCGCCAAAATGCTTTCGGCAGTCTGCGCGTTGATATAACCTTGATCTCGATACTGGTCGTCGTAGTCATCCTGATCTACCGTGAAGGTTTGGGAGGATACCTGCCGGGCTTCTAAAGTGGATTTGGCGTCGGCGGCAATGACGTTTAAAAAGTCGTCACTGGGGTACTGGGAGCCGTTTTCCAGCTTCAGCACCAGGTTTTTAGGGTGGCCGTCTACGGTGCCTTCAAAATATCCGCCTTCGTAGATCCGGTCGATGAGTTCCTGGACCACATCGTCGGCGGGTTTGCCTTGGTAATCGGCGTAGTCTGTTAGAACGGCAGTACCGTCGTCGTTTTGGCCGGTCAGGCTCAGAGTGTTGCCGGCCTGGTCATAGGCCAGTTCAATTTCCGGGTTCACCGAAAGCAGCAGGACGCCTGCTGCTGCATTGGTGGGGGTAAGGGTGCTGGTGGAGGTGCCGCCGCTGGAACAACCGGTCAGGGCGGTGAGGGTCATGGCGCCGGCTAAGGCGGCGGGGATCAATGCGGAAAGAAGTCTCTTTTTGGTCATCATGGTCATCTCCTTAAATTTCATTATTCTTTGGAAAGAAAGGCCTTTTCTCTTCCCTTCACCCTTAGAATACGTATGGGGAAGGGAAAAACCGGGGCCGGCAGAAAACTTTTTTGGATTTTTATCCGGCATCGGGAAAGGTGTTTTCTCCTTTCGCCTTTAGAATACGGAAATGAACCGGCAAAACCGGGGGCGGCAAAAAATTTTTTAAAATTATTTGCAGACGGCTTTAATCGTCATCATCCTCGCCGTCTTCACCATCCTCGTCGTTGTCCTCATCGTCGTCCTGGTCGTCATCGTCCTCATCGTCGTGGTCGTCGTCCCAATCATCGGACTGGTTTTCCCCCACATCATCCCCTTCTTCCTGAGGCTGAGGAGTTGGATCCGGTTGAGAGGGAGTGGTAGGCTGGGGAGATGTTGGCAGGGTGACAGAGTTCTGCTGGGGCGGTTGCTCATGGAGGTAGATTACAATGGCGTCCCCATATCGAGATTTTAAGGTGTTTTGAGCGGAATCTTCCTGCTGTTGATTCCAGCTGCCGTCTTGGCTGTCCGCTGTTAGGGTGACACTTTCTCCGTTAGCCAAAAATCCCATTTCCATAGCCCGCTGCACCAGTTCTTCCACTACAGTGTCTCCAGATTTGCCTTGGTAGTCATAGCCTTGGATCAGATCAATGCCGTCCTGGTTGAGTCCTTCCAGCCCCAACACCCGGTGGGTTTGGGAGAGGGTCAGCTGCACCTGGGGATTGATCTGTACCAGCATGGAGCCGTAGGCGGTGAAGTTGGGCTGGTAGTAGCCGAAGTATCCGCCGAAAACCAGGCAGAGGCAGGCGGCCAATCCGGCCAGGCTGACCATGGACTTTTTGACCCAGCCGACC
>DXWR01000282.1 GCA_019416775.1 Oscillospiraceae bacterium
CATCAATGCTTTGTGCCTACAAAGCAGAACTAAAATTGGAGGATGTTATTCATGGCTAAAATTAAAATGACGGTACTGTACAAAGGAAAAGCCGGCAATGCCAGCGAAATGGCGGAAGCCATCGGCCGCAGCCAGCAGGCAAAGATTGACCAGATCCCCCCGGCATATAACATGGAAAATCAAAAGCTGGTGGTCATCTGCGTGGAAGGCGGCAAAAAAGCGGATTCCGACGTAATGAAGTTCATCTCCAACCTGAACCCCGGCCGGGTGAAGAACATTGCCATTGTCTGCATCGGCTCTGAATACGGCTGCGTAGACGAAATGAAGGCTTCTGCCGAAAAGCTGGGCGTTGTGGTAGGCAACGTCAAGCAGGTGGAGGTCAAGGGCGGCCTGTTTAAGAAGGGCAAGCTGGAAGATGCTCAGAAGACCGAGTGCGTGGATTGGACTGCCAAGATCGTGGATTCCCTGGTGGGCTAAGTTCTCATTTCCGACAAAAAATAAGGTGCTTCTCCAAAATTGGGGAGGCACCTTTTTATTTGCTGAATTATTCTTGGGAATTCGGCTTTTTGGGCGGCGTGGTGAAGTAGGGATTGACGTGTACCATACAGTGCTTCACTTCCGGGAATTCCTGTTCCACTGCATCGTGTACCTTTTGGGCAATGTTGTGCCCTTCCAGCAAGGTTAGGTTGGAGGGGGCGGAAATCTCAATGTCCACATAGCTCCGGCTGCCGAACTGCCTGGTCTGGACCAAATCCACCCGTGCCACCCCTTCTACCTGGGAAACGGTGTTGAGGATGGCTTCTTTCGTTTCTTGGTCACAGCTCTGGTCGGTCATTTTGCTCACTGCGTCCATAAAGGCTTGGTAGGCAGATCGCAGGATAAAGACGCAGATCACCACGCTGGCGATGGAGTCGCAGATGGGCCAGCCCAGCATGGAGCCCAAGATACCGATAAAGCTGCCGATGGAAGAAAGTGCGTCGCTGCGGTAGTTCCAGGCATTGGCCATCAATGCGGAAGAGCGGATCCGCTTGGCGTAATAGCGGGTATACCAAAACATTCCTTCCTTTCCGGCGATGGACACCACCGCCACCCCCATGGCCAAAAAGCCGGGAACCTCTTTGAGAGTATAGCTGCCGTCCAGGATGGAGTTGATGCCGTTCCAGCCGATCATAATGCCTGCAAAGGCGATGATAAAGGAGAGGATCAGGGCGGCTACGCATTCAAACCGTTCGTGGCCGTAGGGATGGCTGGTGTCCGCCTGACGGGCTGCCAGTTTCACCCCGATCATGGCGATGACGGTGCTGAACACATCGCTTAAGGAGTCGATGCCGTCGCTGATCAAGGCTTGGGAATGGCCGAAGAAACCGGCAAAAAGTTTTAGGATGCTCAGAAACAGATTTCCAAAGATGGTGTTCCGCCCCACCATCATGGCGATCTGCTGATTGGATTTTTTGGTTTTGCTCATAGGAATTTCCTTTCTGCATCTTGGTATTCTATTCCTATGCAGCTGCCACCGAAGGATTTCTGCCCCGGGACGAAAAAAGCCCCTGCGGGAAACTGTCCCGCAGAGACATAAATCGCTCTGCTGCCGTCAAGACGGCCCGGCTCCAATCGGCCTGCTCAGTTTGTACTGTAAGCGTTTCTGTGTGCAGTGCAAAGTGATGAACATATTGTAACACAGATTTTAATTTTTGACAAGTGTTCCTTTTGATATTTACAGGAGTCGAAAAATCTGATACAATGGCTGCATAAATTTACCGTGAAAGGGGTATGTCATGAAACGGAAATGGTTGGCTGTTGCTTTGGCGGCAGCGTTACTTTTGAGTTTGGCTGGTTGTGGAAATGGGGAGCAGGTGGATAATGTCTCCCAGACCCTTTCCCAATCGGAGCAGGAGGCGGCCCAACCGGTGACGGAAGAACCGGCCTATAATGAGGACGCCGATACCATTCAAACCGCCCCTACAAAATCCGGCACCATCTATGTTTCCGGCAACCGAGGCTACAGCACCTACGGGTTCAGCGAAAGCAACACCTTGGAATACTGCCAAACCGTCAGCCAGGCGGCCCAGGAATTGCAGGGGATTGCCACGGTGTACAATATTGCCATTCCTTTGGCCTGCGGCATCGACTTTTCCAATGCCGTTCAGGAGGAAATGGGCTGGAGCAATCAGGGGGAAGTCTGCGATTTCATCTATGATCATCTCACCAATGGGGCGGTGGCGGTGCCGATCTACGACACCCTCCGCCAGCACAAAACCGAGTATCTTTATTTCCGCACCGACCACCATTGGACCGCTTTGGGAGCGTATTACGCCTACCAGCAGTTCTGCCAGGCAAAAGGGGTGGAACCCAAGGCCTTGGAAGAATATGAAACCATGACCTTCGATAATTTCCTGGGAAGTTATTATGAGGACAGCGGAAACAATCCCGCTTTGGGCAACAGTCCCGATACCTTGGTGGCCTATCTGCCCTCTTCCACCAATGAAATGACCTTCACCGACAAAAACGGCAACGTCACCCCCTGGAAAGTGGTGTACGACGCCACTGACTACAGCCGGGGCGCCAAGTACAACTGCTTTATCGGCGGGGACCAGCCCTATGAAGAGATCCACAATCCCACCCGCACCGACGGCAGCGCTGTCCTGGTGATTAAGGAGAGCTTTGGCAACGCGTTCGTCCCCTTCTTGGTGGACGACTACCAGGACGTGTATGTGGTGGATTACCGGTATTACAACGGCAGCATCAAAACCCTCTGCCAGGAAAAGGGAATTGATGACGTGATCTTCTGCAACAACCTCAACGCCACCGGCACCCCTTCCCGCATCAGCGATATGCAGCGGATACTGTAAAAGACAATTCCATCGTAAAAAGCAAGATCCGGTCAGGGTGGTTCCTGGCCGGATTTTTACGCGTTATTTGCTGCTGGCTTTTTTGGCTGTCGAGGCGGCTTTGCCGGGCTTGGGCTTGGGGGGATTTTTGCAGATTGCCCGCAGGGTGCATTCTTCGCACACCGGCTTTTGGGCCTTGCAGACCTCCCGGCCGAAATGCACCAGCCGGTGGCAGAAATCGCTGCCCTCTTGGGGAGGGACAATGGCCTTGAGCTGTTTTTCCACCACCGCCGGATTGGTGGAATCGGTCAATCCCAATCGCCCGCAGATGCGGATGCAGTGGGTGTCGGTGACAATGGCGGGAAGGTGGAACACGTCCCCTAAGATCAGGTTGGCGGTTTTCCGCCCCACGCCCGGCAGGCTGGTAAGCTCTTCCATGGTGGCCGGGACCTGACCGCCGAACCGTTCCAGCAGTCCCTTGGCAATGCCGATCACGTCCTTTGCTTTGGTGTTGCCCAAACCGCAGGGTTTCACAATGGCTAAAATGTCTTCGTACTCCGCATTGGCTAATTTTTCCAAGGTGTCGTATCTGCCGAACAGTTCCTTGGTGACAATGTTCACCCGGGCGTCGGTGCACTGGGCGGAAAGCCGGGTGGAGATCAATAGTTCATAAGGATGGCGGTACTCCAAAGAGCATTCCGCCAAGGGGTATTTTTCCTTTAAAAGCTGAACAGCTTGTTCTGCCCGCTGTTTTTTGGTCATCTGTTTCACCTCGGTGGGGAAGATACGCCGGCTTTGTCCGATCTATTATTCCGTTTTATTGATTTCTCTTGTTTTTTGCCGGCAGGCAAAATGATCGGCCGGACATTTGGCCGATCAAAAGAGGAATCGGATCTATCGGCTTGTCCGATAGATCTATTCTATCATATTCCCCGAAAAATGACAATCCGTTTGCAAAACCCTTCCGCCTGTGCTATGATGTAGCTAGATTACCTACCCAGAAAAGGAGCGCCTTATGGATTATCAAATTTGTTTTGAGAGCTTTCGGAAAAACTTTGCTTTGCCGGACCTGCTTTCCATCCAGCAGCTGAAGCAGGTGGACGGACGGTATTTGAAGGTGCTGCTTTTGCTGTTTCAAAATCCGGACCGGCACTATACCAGCGATCTGCTCTCTTCCTTGCTGGAACTGCCGGAATCGGTGGTAGAGGACGCCTTAGCTTATTGGGCCCAGCACGGCGCCGTCACCTTAAAGGATCAGCCTGCGCCCCCTCGTCCCGCTCCGGTGCTCAGCGGGGGAGAGGTGCGCCCTCGGGTGCCGGTAGACGACGAAGAGCTGCGGTTTTTGTTGTCCAGCATGGAGAGTATCTTAAACCGTCCGGTGAATAGCACCGATATCCAAGAGGTAATCCAAATTTACGAATCCTACCGTCTCCCGGCAGATGTAATTATTATGGCCATGCAGTTCTGCTCCGGTCAGGGACACAATGATATTCGTTACATCAAAAAAGTGTGCTACCATTGGTATCAGAGGGGGATTAACGACCACCATAAAGCTGATGAATATCTGCAGCAGCTGGCCAAACGGATGTCCTTGGAGGGACAGATCAAGGCGTTGTTTGGAGTCAATCAGCGTCAGCTGATTCCCAACGAACAAGAATGCCTGGATCGCTGGCTGGATTTGGGTTACGATCTGGATGTGTTCCGCTTGGCCTATGAGCGCACCGTGAAACATACCGGTAAGGCCGCCATTCCTTACGCCAACCGGATTCTGCAAAACTGGAAGCAGAAAGGCTACCGCAATTTGCAGGACATCCAGGCCGGAGAGCCGGAACGGGGAAGCAGCAACGTCCAAAAAGGCCAAACCTCTTACGACTTGGATTCCCTGGACCGGTTTTGGGATGAAGTGCCGGATTATCCCGCCAAAGGAGGCAGTGACCAGTGAAGCAAAAACGGGAAATCTATGAAGAAGCGTACCAGATCATCGGCCAGCGGCACAGTCAAGCGGTGCAGGAAGCCCAGCGCCGCCGCCGCCAGCTGGAACAGTCCCTGCCGGAAGCAGTGGACCTTCAGGACCGCATCGCCAAAACCGCCATTGCCTATACCCGGCTGGTGCTTTCTCACGATGCCACTTTGGAGGAAATGCTTCCCAACCTGCAGCAGGAAAACCTGCGGCTGCAACAGCAGCTGGGCAAGGTGTTGACCTTGGCGGGATATCCGGAAGATTATCTGGATACCCCCTATACCTGCTCCGTTTGCCGGGATACCGGTTTTGACGAAAAAGGAGAGCGGTGCGCCTGCTACCAGCAACTGGTGCGGGAGCTCACCGCTCAAGAATTTAATCGGAACAGCCCCATTGGCGGGTACCGATTTGAAGAGTTTCAACTGGATTACTACCCCGATGGAGCTCGGGACAGTATGGGAAAGGTACTGCTGTTCTGCCGGCGGTACAGCCAGGATTTTTCCCTTTCCTCCCCTTCACTGCTGATGATGGGGGCCACCGGTTTGGGAAAAACCCACCTCAGCCTGTCTATCGCCGGGGAGGTGGTAAAAAAAGGGTACATGGTGCTGAACGGTTCGGTGCAGGATCTGTTTGGCGCGGTGCAGAACGAGTTCTACGGCCGGGGGCAAAGCGATCTGTCTACCATGGATTCCATGCGGCAGGCGGACCTGCTGGTGCTGGACGATTTAGGCAGCGAATACGACACGCCCTTCCAGAATTCCACCCTGTTTTCCATCCTGAATTACCGCCTGGAACAGCATAAGCCCACCATCATCAGCACCAACCTCACCTTTCAGGAAATTCAGCGCCGCTATTCCGATCGGGTGGCTTCCCGGCTGTTAACCCTCTATACCTGTTTGAAATTTACCGGCGTGGATGTGCGTCAGGAAAAGCTTCGCAAACAGGCGGGCCGGTGAGGTTACCGGCGCTTTTTCTGCTTTTTCTCCTGCTCTAAGTGGTTTCGAAGCACCAGGTTGATGTACTG
>DXWR01000283.1 GCA_019416775.1 Oscillospiraceae bacterium
AAACAGTAGAAAGGTGGTGCAGCGGTGAGAAAGTTCGTATCCATACTAGCTGCGTTCAGCCTGTTGACAGGCTTGGCCGGGTGCAGCCAAACCCCTTGGGAGGACAGCCCGTCTGTTCTTTCGGAAACGTTAGAACAACCGTCACAAGGAGATGTTTCGATGCAAGACGATTCCGCCGCCCCCTTTACTCAAAACACAAAAATTTCCGATGTGATCCAAAACCCGGTGTTTGAAGATTACGGCCGTCTGCTCTTCCCGGCAGAGGATTGGTACTACAGCGGGGATACTTTAGGAGATCTCAGTTTAACCTGGTACAACAATATAGATCCCCGGGAAACGGTGGAAATCGTCAACTACCTTTACCGCCATGCTCAGGCCGGAGATACCGTGTTTTACGACATTTATACGCCGGAAGAAAAAGCGGCGGACCCGGAAAAAGAGGACACCGGTTTGTTTTTCTTCCCGGGGACTCCTGGGAAAAGGTTTGCGGTGTGCAATGCCGGCGGCGGATTTGCCTATGTGGGAGCGATGCAGGACAGTTTTCCCCACGCCTTGGAATTGTCCAAGCAGGGTTATAACGCCTTCGCTTTGATCTATCGCCCCGGTGCCCAAACCGCCTGCGAGGATTTGGCCCGAGCCATCCGGTTTATCTTTGAGCACGCCAAAGAGCTTGAGGTCAATACCGGTTGCTACTCCCTTTGGGGCGGATCGGCGGGAGCACGGATGGCGGCTTGGCTGGGATCTTACGGTCCCGCGGCCTTTGGCGGAGGAGATCTACCTCGTCCCGGGGCTGTCATTATGCAGTACACCGGCCATTCCGACTACACCCCCAACGATCCTCCAACCTTTGCTTGCGTGGGGGAAAGGGACTGGATTGCAGATTGGCGCACCATGGAACGGCGGATTCAGGCGTTGGACGCCTTGAGCATCCCCACGGAATTTCACCATTATCCAGGCTTGCCCCATGGATTTGGATTGGGAACCGGCACGGTGGCCCAAGGATGGCTCAATCAGGCAGTTGCCTTCTGGGAAGCCCAGATGTAACTTATCAAAACAATAGAGAAAGGAAGTCATTGCATGAACAATTTTATTTTTCAGAATGCCACCAAAGTTTATTTCGGACAAGGCTGTGTGAAAGAATATTTGGCTTGCCTTACAAAGAATGCCGATACCATTTTGCTGGCTTACGGCGGCGGTTCCATTAAAAACAACGGCATCTATGAGGAAATTACCGCTATCCTGGACAATGCGGGAAAAACCATAGTGGAGTTGTCCGGGATTATGGCCAATCCCACCTATGCCAAAGTCCAGGAAGGGGCCAAGCTGGCCAGAGAAAGCAAAGCGGACATGATCTTGGCGGTAGGCGGCGGCAGCGTCATGGACTGCTGTAAAGCGGTCTCTTTGGCAGCCCGGTACAAGGGAGATATTTGGAATGACTTTTGGGCGCAGCCCGGGGTGATGGAAGTGGACCCCCTGCCTTTGGGAGTTGTGGTCACGGTAGCGGGCACCGGCAGTGAGTGCAACGGCGGCGCCGTCATCACCAATCAAGAAAAGAAGATCAAAACCGGCCGGGATTATCCCAAACTGAATCCGAAATTTGCCTTAATGGACCCCACCTACACCTACAGCGTGCCCCAAAAGCAGATGGTGTCCGGCAGCTTTGATATCCTCAGCCACATTATGGAGACCTATTTCAGCGAGCCCAACGAGGACAACGTTTCCGACGACATTATGGAGGCGCTGATGCGCAGTGTGATTCGGAATCTGCGCGCCGCCATTCAGAATCCGGAGGACTATACGGCCCGTTCCAACCTGATGTGGGATTCCACCATGGCG
>DXWR01000284.1 GCA_019416775.1 Oscillospiraceae bacterium
CCCCTTCCTTCACCGTCCGGACCATGCCCAAGGTGTACAGTGCCGCCCCGGCATTGAACAGCACAATGTCCCGGCGGGTGCCCCGGTCGGTGCCGTTTAAAATAGATCGGGTGATGACGGCGTTTTCCGCTGCCGTACCCCCCACGATTTCTTCTTTGTTTCCCCGGCCCAAACCGCATTCCTCCGGGGTGACTTCAAAGGGTTCGCTGACTTGATCTCCATCCACCTGGCACACTAAGGTGGGGGCGGTAATGGAGATTTCATCCAGCCGGTCGGTGCCGTAAACAATCAGCGCCCGCTTGACGCCCAGATTGGACATGACCTGGGCAATGGGATGCACCAGTTCCGGGGCGTAGACTCCCAGCACAATATAATCGGTGCTGGCGGGGTTGGTCAAGGGACCTAAAATGTTAAACACAGTGCGGATGCCGATCTGCTTCCGGGTGGGACCCACAAACCGCATGGAGCGGTGGAAGGACTGGGCAAACAGGAAGGATACCCCTATTTTCTCCAAGCATTCCCGGGCCTGATCCGGAGTGAGGTCGATCTTCACCCCCAAGGCTTCCAGCACATCGGCGGCGCCGGAGCGGCTGGAAACACTGCGGTTGCCGTGCTTAGCCACCCGGCCGCCGGCCCCCGCCACCACAAAGGCAGAGGTGGTGGAGATGTTAAAGGAGTTGGACAAATCCCCGCCGGTGCCCACAATGTCGATGGCATCGGTGCTGCCCCGGACGGCCAGGGCCTTTTTCCGCATTCCGCTGGCCAAACCGGTGATCTCCTCGATGGTTTCCCCCTTCATCCGCAGGGCGGTGAGGAAGCTGCCGATCTGGGATTCCTCCGCCTGGCCGGACATGAGGATGTTCATTACCTGTTCCGCCTGCTGCCGGGTGAGGTCCTGCCCTTCCACCACCTGAGCCAGATAGCTCTTTAAGGCGGTTTTGGGGGAATTCCGGCGCAGGTCATTGAGATAGTCCAGCAGGTTCTTCAGGATTTGTCCGCCCACTTCGGTGAGCACCGATTCCGGGTGGAACTGCACCCCGAACACCGGAAACTGCTTGTGCTGCACCGCCATGATCTGACCGGTTTCGTCCCGGGCGGTGATTTTCAGACAGTCCGGCAGACCCACCTCCTGGGCAATCAGGCTGTGATACCGGGCGGCTTGGATCTGCTGGGGCAGCCCTGCAAACAAGGGACAGCCGGTGTCTAAGGTAATGGTGCTGGCTTTGCCGTGCATCAGCTGCCCGGCCCGGACAATCCGTCCGCCGAAGGCTTCCACAATGGACTGATGTCCCAGGCAAACGCCAAAGATGGGGATGACTCCTGCAAAGGTGCGGATGGCGTCCAGGCTGATCCCGGCGTTTTTGGGATAGCCGGGGCCGGGGGAGATCACCAGCAGTTCCGGAGAAAGCTCCCGGATCTGGGCGATGGTAATGGCGTCGTTTCGCACCACCTTGATTTCCGGGTCCAAAGACCCCAAGGCTTGATAGAGGTTGTAGGTAAAGGAATCGTAGTTATCAATGAGTAAAATCATCACCGCACCTCCTGTTCCAGGGCTTTGGCTTGTTCCATAGCTTGAATCACAGCGCCCGCTTTGTTGCAGGTTTCCCGGTATTCCCGTTCCGGGGAGGAGTCCGCCACAATCCCGGCTCCTGCCTGGACGTAGGCTTTTCCATGGCGATACAGGGCGGTGCGGATGCAGATGCAGGTGTCCAGATTGCCGTCAAAGCCCAGATACCCGATGGTGCCGCCGTAGACACCCCGCTTAACCTGTTCCAAGGAATCGATCAGCTCCATGGCCCGGACTTTGGGGGCGCCGGAAAGGGTCCCGGCAGGAAGCACCGCCATCAAGGCGTCCAGACTGTCGCACTGGGGTTTCAGCCGGCCGGACACATCGCTGACCAGGTGCATCACCTGGGAGTACCGCTCGATTTTCATCAGCTGCTCCACCTTCACGCTGCCGAACCGGCTGACCTTACCGATGTCGTTGCGGCCCAGATCCACCAGCATCATGTGTTCGCTGCGCTCTTTGGGGTCGCTGAGCAGATCTTGTTCCAGCTGCAGGTCCTCCTGGGGCGTCCGGCCTCGGGGCATGGTCCCGGCGATGGGACGGGTGGAGGCAATGCCGTTTTCCACGCTCACCAGCTTTTCCGGGCTGGCCCCCGCAATGCAGTAATCGGGATGCTGGAAATAATAGAGGTAGGGAGAAGGGTTTTCCGCCCGAAGCCGGCGGTACATCTCAAAGCTGTCCGGGGGATTTTCCACCTCAAACCGCTGGCTGAGGACGATCTGGAAAATATCCCCGTCCAGGATATACTCCTTGGCTTGTTCCACCATGGACTGATAAGCGTCGGCATTGAGGTTGGAGGACACCTTCATTTCTCCCCGGTAAGGGGGAACCTGAGGCTTTAAGGGGGTGGAGATCCGCTCTACCAGTTCGTCTCCCCGGCGCTGCAGCCGCTGGTAAGCCTGCTCCACATCTTCCTCCCGGCGGATGTTGGAGATCAGCATCAAGTGGTTGGAAAAGTGGTCGAATGCCACGATTTCATCGTACAAAAACAGGTGGCAGTCCGGCATTTTCAGGTCGTCCTCCCCCACATTGGTGAGGGTAGGCTCCAGATACCGCACGGTGTCGTAACCGAAGTACCCGATCAACCCGCCGGTGAACTTGGGCAGCCCCGGAACGGTGGGGGTGCGGTAGGGCTTCATCAAATTGCGGAGAAATTCCATGGGGTTTTCCACCCTGTGTTCCGCCACGCCCTCCGGGCTTTTGACCTGGGCGGTGTGCTGCCGGATGGCGATCTCCAACCGGGGAGAAAAGCCCAAGAAGGAGTACCGTCCGCCGGCGCTGGAATGGTCGGCGCTTTCCAATAGAAAGCAGCAGTCATGTTCCCGCCGCAGCCGGTCGAACACTGCCACCGGGGTGGCATAGTCCCACAGCACCGAATACACGGCCGGCGCCGCAGGATAGTCGTTGAGTTGCTGGCGAAGTTGTGCCAAAGAGGGAGTCAGCATCGTTTGTTCCATCCTTTCCTGGTTTCACCCGGCAGCGGGACGCAAAAAAAGCCTATCGTCCAACCATAGTTGGTTTGGGACGATAAGCTCGTGGTGCCACCCAAATTTACAGGCTAAGCCTGCCTCTTGCCAGGTACGTTCATACCCTGTCCCGATAACGTAGGACCTACGGCGACGGCTACCACCCAAGGCTTCGCCGTGCTCCTCACAAACCCATTCCCCTTTTGCTTTGCTCCCGGCTTTCACCAACCGCCGGGCTCTCTGCACCGCCGTCAAAAGGGTACTTACTTTTGCTCATCGGATTTATAACGTATTTAGTATAGCATATGAAATAAAAGATGTCAAGGTGTTTTTGCCGTTTCCATGCAAGTTGATGCAAAACGAAATTTTTCCCCCAACGCAAAACAGAGCGAGTGCAGCACCCGCCCTGTTCCGTGAAGGAGTATTTCAAAAGAATTTGGTTCAATCAGTGGTTTTTGCGGCGCTTCATCACCAGTAACGTGCCGCTTCCCGCTGCCAGCACCGCCAAGGCAATCCAGGCAAAGGGAGAAGCCAGATCTCCGGTTTGCACCGAACCCTCTTGGGGAATTTCCGTTTCGGCATCCTGACCGGGAGTTCCGTCGGGCTGGCCGTCGGTGGGTTGCTTTGGATCGGTTCCCGGAATGTCAGGATCCCCGGGATTTTCCGGTGTTTCCGGAACCGAAGCATTTTCGCTGACTCCATACACCGCCACAGTACCGGACACTTCACAAGCGGTGAGCAGCAAGGCGTCCCGTCCCTCCGCGGCAGGAATGAAGCAGAGTCCTTCCGGAGAATCGTCCCCGGCAATGTCCTGGGAGAAATCACGAGAGTTGATGTAGTTCACATAGCTCACATTGGCAGGGTCGGTGACATCGTATACCATCACGCCGCCGATCCGTTCCAGTCCCACAAAGGCGTAGGTGGCGTCTCCCACCTGGCCCAAGGTGACGCTTTCCACTTCCGAACCCTTCTTCTGGCTGCGGTCATCCAAGGCCACATTGTCGTTGGAGCAGTTGAAGTAATCCGGCAGGTACTTTGCGGTGAGGACTTCCATTTCATTGGCGCTGCTGTACACCAGTTCCATGGTGTCGGCGTCAAAGATGGTGAAGCCCCGTCCGCCGAAGAGGTAATTTTTGCTTTCATCCGGCACGGCTACCAAATCTTGATCCAGCACCCGCACCTTATTGGTTTCCACCCCGTCGGTGGTAATGAGTTTTTCCTTGGCTTCGTTGCAGTAGTCGCCCCATTCCCGGGCGTCGCCTTCGTTGGCGGTCACCAGATAGGTCTTGCCGTTTACGGTGTAGCTGGCAATGCCGTCAGGCATATAGGCAGCCACGGCGTTCTGCAGGGTCACCGGTGCGTACTGCCCGTCATCTTCCACGTCAATGGCGTTTTCTTCTAGGCTCAAATCCGCAAATCCCAAGCTCTGAACCTTGGTGATTTCCATGGTGGTGAGGTCGATGGTGGCGATGGCGTTGGCTTCCTGGAGGGTGACATAAGCGGTGTTTCCGTCTTGAGCCACCGTGATGTATTCCGGCTCCAAATCAACGGCGGCAGAATTCAGCTGTCCGTCCACCTTGCCCATGAGCACACCCTGATCCGCCAGGGTTTGGGCATCAAATTTATCAAAGCCCAGCACAGCCACTTCGCCGGTGGCCGCATCAATGACGCTGACGCTGCCTGCGGGGTCCACAATTCCTTCCCCGTAACCTTCTCTGGGTTCGCCTTCATCGGCGGTGAGGATCTTGCTGCCGTCAGGGGTAAAGGTCACCATATCCGGCTGCACTCCAACCACAAAGGTTTTCTGGAAGGTGAGGGTGCCGTCCGCATTGCAGGTAAAGAGGGCAACCCGGCCGGATGCAGTATAGTCTTCCGCCTGGAGCGCTACCGCCAAGGTGGCGCCGTCGGGAGAAACGGAAACGCTGGTCATGTCGCCGTAGGTGAAGCTGTCGTCCTCCACCAAGCTCTTCACATCAATGTCGTTGCCGTCCAAAGCGTCGATGGTGGTTCCCTGTTCCATGTCTTTTAAGGCAATGGCGGTGAGGTTGCCGGTGTTGCCGTTGACGGCATAGGCCCAGCCGGTGACGGTGTTGTAGCTGACAATTTCCATCACGCCGCCGTCCGGATTGGTCATGCCGGCATCGTACCGGCCCACCTGGGTGAGATCCACCTGAGCGCTGCCGTTTTCATACCCGGTGATCTGGGCAGCTTCGGAGGCGTTTTTGGTGACGGTAAAGGAATCGATGAGTTTGCTGTCGGGGGTGACGCTGTCCCCATCCAGGTTGTACACGTTGACCTTGATGGTGTTGCCTTCCACGTCAAACAGCGCGTACGCCGGGCTGTATTCCTGGTTCCACTCCTGGTTGCCGTAGGGCAGGTTGTCGATGGAGTAGTTTTCGGAACCGGTGGTGCCGTCGGCCAAAATGGGGTAGTCGGCATTGTTGGTCTTGTCCAAGGAACCGCCCACTTCATAGTACTGCATATCAGAGCAGCAGTTGCCGGTGAGGTAGATGGTGCCGTCGGGATCGTTGATGGTGTCCAACCGTTCGCTGTTGCGCTGGCCATCCTTCAACACATAGCTGCGGGAGTACACATGGTCATGGCCGCCCAGCACAAAGTCCACGTTAAATTCGTCCATCAGGCTTTCAAAGCCGGCGTCCACATAGTTTTCAATGTCGGAGTCGGCGGAATGCTTGGCCACAGTCTGGGTGGATTTGTGGTGGGTGACAATCAACCACTGATACTGGCCGGCATATTCGCTGGTAGCCGCATTCAAGGTGGTGCGGAAGTTTTCCACAATGGCTTCGGCTTCGCTGTTGTCTGCCTGGGCATTGAAGGCGTTGTCCACATTTTCCGCATCGTTGCCGCCGGGATAGGCGCCGGTGTTCAGGGTCACAAACAACACGTTGTCGTAGAGGTAGTAGTAGTTGCCCTTGGTTTCCATTTCACGGCGTTCGGCAAAGTCGTAGTACCCTTCCTCATTGGGAGTTACGCCGTTGCTGTTGGACTGATTGGCAATCTCATCCTGGGTAGCCTGGATGTAGTTGCCGTGGCTCTGGCTGGTGCCGTTGTTCTGGCCCCGGAAGGTGGTTTTCACTTGGGCCAGGCTGCCTTCGCTGCCGTCCACCGCCATCTCATTGGGCAGGTTGAAGTGGTCGTCAAACATATAGTGCCGGTCATGGTTGCCCACTGCGGGAGCATAGGCAATGGAGGCCATCTCTTCGGGAGCAAAAAACGCTTCGTATTCGCTGGATTTGCCCCAGGACTGGTCCTCCACCTGGTCGCCGGCAGACACCACCAAGGTAGCACCGGCGTTGGCGATGGTTTCCATCATGGTTGCCCAGCCGGTTTGGTTGGTGCCGTCAGAGGGATTCCAGCCATCGGAATTGGTGGATTGATCCTCTTTGATCTGAGGGTCGCTGGTAAAGGCAAAGGTAAATTCATCCGCCGCCGGGGTGGTGTAGCTGTACTCCTGGGACCAGGTCGCCCCGCCGTCCACCGAGATCAGATAGGTGTATTGGGTGGCGGGAGCCAAACCGGACACGGTGGCTTCGCAGACCAATTTGCCGGTGTCGGTGTACTTGCTTTCATTGAGCTGGGTGGGAGCGGTGAGGGCGCGCACATTGGCTTCCACTGTCTGTCCCCCAAACCACACCAAAGCAGAGGTGGTTCCCGCCGGTGCGTACCAGTTCAGATTGATGGACGCGGTGGTTTCCCCCGGCTGCAGGGTCAGGCTGTCCACGTCCCAGGTTCCGGCAGTGGGAGCGCCGCTCTGCACCACGCTGTCCGCCAAAGCCATGGAACCGGCGCCCAAAGCGGGCACCATGGAAGCGGTCATTACCAAGCTCATGGTACCGGCCAACAGCCGTCTTTTCCAGTTGCTTTTCATACAATTCCTCCTTGTTTTCCAAAAGGGATCCTTCCCCATTGGCTCTGATTCAAGCCAAATGATCCAATTCGAGTTTGCCTTTTTATTCTAGTGGAAAGAGGCGGAGGTATCTATCCAAGTTGTGAAAGAATTGTGTTAAATCTTTGACAACAAATTTCGGAGGCTTAGAGAGAATTGTAAACCCGTACATAGAATAATTTTGTTTTCGTTTCCGGATTGTTTTGAATTGGTAAAATAATG
>DXWR01000285.1 GCA_019416775.1 Oscillospiraceae bacterium
TCATAGTACTGGGTGCAGGCTTCAGTGGTGATGGTAAAGCCCTGAGGAACCGGCAGACCGATATTGGTCATCTCGGCCAGGTTTGCGCCTTTGCCGCCGAGCAGTTCTCTCATGTTTGCGTTACCTTCGGTAAACAGGTACACATACTTCTTGCTCACAATAAATACCTCCATAGAATAGTATTTGTGTTTGCTTTTCAAAAGGCGAAATACGGTTTATCCTGTTTCATTACCTTCCGACCATCTCGATGAAACAACCGTCGTTTTTCGCTTTTGAAAAGCAGCCGCCTGGGACTTTGAAAATCCATACAGGCTTTGCCCATATATTATACCAAATCATCTGGCAAATTTCCATATTTTTAAGAAAAAAAATCAGAAAATTCATGGTTGTCACAAACTTTGCGGTCAGTTTTTATGAAAGGCTTGCAAAAACGGGGAAATGTTGTCATAATATTCTTGTAAGGACGGGAAAATCTCTCTGTCTTTTCATCGGATTCGTTTCTTTTTTAACTTCAAGGAGTGCAGAATATGAAAAACGATTGCTGCGCCATTATCCTTGCAGCAGGAAAGGGCACTCGGATGAAATCCGACCGGCCCAAAGTCCTGGCGGAAATTCTCTTCAAGCCTATGGTTGGGTATGTGGTAGAGGCAGTCCGGAAAGCAGGCGTGGAGGATCTCTGCGCCGTCACCGGGTTTATGTCTCAGCAGGTGGAGGAGTATCTGGATACTCTGGGCAACATCTGCTACGCCCACCAAACCGAGCAGAAGGGAACCGGTCATGCAGTGATGATGGCCCGCTCTTTTTTGGAAGAACACAAGGGCGGCAATGTTTTGGTGATCTGCGGGGATACTCCCTTTATGACCGCCAACACCATTCGCCATGCCCTGGAGCAGCACAAGAGTGAGGGCAATGCGGTGACCGTAGTCACAGCTCAGGTAGACAATCCCTCTGGTTACGGACGGATTGTTCGAAATGCCGCCGGCATTTCCCGAATTGTAGAGCAGAAAGATGCCACTGTGTCCCAGCTGCAGATTCAGGAAATCAACTCCGGCACCTATTGGTTTGAGGTAGACGCTTTGCTGCAGATGCTGGATCAGCTCACCAACGCCAACGCCCAGCAAGAGTACTACCTCACCGACACCGTGGATCTGGCCTTAAAACAAGGCTGGTATGTAGGAGGCTACACCGCCTGCACTCCGGATATTATTTTGGGTGCCAATTCCCGGAAGGACCTCAATCAGCTCAGTGAAAAGATGCGCCAAAAGGTGCTGGACCGGTTGTTTGACGAAGGAGTGGAAATTCCCTGCACCGACGGGATTTTGGTAAGCCCCGACGCCAAAGTCGGCCCAGACACCGTCCTGTTGCCCGGCACCATCCTAAAAGAAAATGTAGTCATCGGCAAGCACTGCGTCATCGGTCCCAACAGCTTGATCCAAAACTCCACGCTGGAAGATCGCATTACTTTCAACGCCAGCCAGTGCTATGATTCGGTGATCCACAGCGACGTAGGCATCGGCCCCTTCTGCCACATTCGCCCCAACAGCGAAATTAAATCCTTCGTCCACATTGGCGACTTTGTGGAAGTGAAGAACTCGGTGGTAGGAGAAGGCACCGGTATTTCCCACCTGACCTATGTAGGAGATTCCGACGTTGGGCAGAACGTCAACTTTGGCTGCGGCTGTGTCACCGTCAACTACGATGGAATTCATAAAAACCGCTGCACCATTGGTAACGGCGCTTTCATCGGCTGCAACACGAACCTAGTGGCTCCGGTTACTGTTGGGGACAATGCCTACATCGGCGCCGGCAGCACCATTACCGATGAAGTGCCGGAAGAAGGACTGGGTATCGCCCGGGCCAGACAAATTAACATTGAAGGGTTTGCCGCTAAAAAATTGGCGGGACGCAAGCTGAAATATCATCCCGAAAATAAGTAAAAATTTACCATCCATCGGGAGAGAAGGAGTAACATCATGAATTTTCATGGCAAGGAAATCAAAATCTTCAGTGCAAATTCCAATCGGGAAGTAGCCGAGGACATCGCCCGCTGTTTGGGACTGCCCATGGGCAAAAGCCAGGTAGTCACCTTCAGCGACGGAGAAATCAGCGTATCCATCCAGGAATCGGTCCGAGGCAGCGACATCTTTGTGGTGCAGTCCACCTCCTATCCGGTAAACGACAACCTGATGGAACTGCTGATTATGATCGACGCGTTCAAACGGGCTTCCGCCGCTCGGATCACCGCTGTGATCCCCTATTTCGGTTATGCCCGTCAGGATCGGAAAGCCAAGGCCCGCGACCCGATCTCCGCCAAGCTGGTGGCTGACCTGATCACCACCGCCGGCGCCGACCGGGTTCTGACCATGGACCTTCACGCCGCTCAGATCCAGGGCTTCTTCAACATTCCTGTGGATCACCTGCTGGGCGTGCCGATTTTGGCTCCTTACTTTATGGAACACTTTGCTGACTGTCAAGATGACCTGGTTGTGGTCAGCCCTGACCTGGGCAGCGTAAACCGTGCCCGGCAGTTTGCCACCCGGATCGACGCACCTTTGGCTATCGTGGATAAGCGCCGGCCTAAAGCCAATGTGTCTCAGGTGATGAACATCATCGGCAACGTGGAAGGCAAAAAGGTTATCCTAGTGGACGACATGATCGACACCGCCGGCACCATCTGCAACGCGGCCCGCGCCATGATTGAAAAGGGCGGCGCCAAGGAAGTGTACGCCTGCGCTACCCACGGCGTGCTCAGCGGCCCGGCCATTGAGCGGATTCAGGACAGCCCCATCAAGGAAATGGTGCTGCTGGATACCATTCAGTTGCCGGAAGAAAAGAAGATCGACAAGATCACAGTGTTGAAGGTAGGCCCGGTTTTTGCCAAGGCCATTGAACGGATCTATGAAGACCTGCCGGTTTCTCCGCTGTTCACCTGATTGAAATAAACAATCAAATGAAATTCAAAAGGACTGCACGAAATTAAGTGCAGTCCTTTTTTGAATCTTTTTTCATTACACCCGGCCAACCGTCCGATGCTGAATATCATAGTAATACATCTGCCGGTTATTATCTAAAAAGAAGACCCGGTTTTCCACTACGTTGATATTATTGTAACTGCCCTGAGCCAGCACTTCATAGCCGGAGCCATCCAGGTTCATCCGGCAGAGACTGCCGGCATCTTCCTCTTCCGCCTCTCCATTGTGGATAAAGTAGAGCTGATCTTCAAAGATTACCAGATTGCTGCAGGGAATTTCACTGATCACTTGATCCTGACTGCCGTCAGGATTTACAGAGCAGAAATTCCGCTGCTGGTCGATATAATAAAGCTTCCCCTCATAGTATACTACATCCAGCACCTGCTTGGATAAAATAACGGTTACGTCCCCTCCTGCCAAAGGCACCGAACAAAGGACATAGTCTCCATCCCGACCATAGCGGAAGTAAACATTGTTTCCATCGCTGGACAGATCGTAGGTAGGAAGGGAGGTAAGCTGGGTATGGACATTGGTATCAGAAATATACAATGAGTATAAAGTCTTATCTTTATTGAAATCAGTATAGTACAAATACTGATTGGAGTATCCCATTTCCGCGGCGGCAGTATCCATCAACAGGCTGCGGCTTCGATTTTCCAGATTCAAAGTCCAAAGATAACGATATTCGTCGTTGATAAAGGCATAAAGATTCGTTCCATCGGTCACCATCCCCCCAATCGTTTCTGCCAATACTTGATGGTTTCCGGAGCCGTCGGTTTTCATGGCATACAGTCGATTTTGGTCATTGGCATTGGCATAATAAATGGTGGAACCCATCTGCACTGCCAGTCCATTATTACCTACTGCCAGGGGTGTGGAGGGCCAAAATAAACAAACCAGCAAAATCACCGCGGCAACAATTACTGCAGCAGCTCCCAACAAAATCGCCTTGCCTTGCTTCTTTCCCCAGAACTTTTGAATCGATTTCCACCATGAACTAAAGTTTGGAGACTTTTTAACCGGTGTGCGTGCATGTTCCATAATATTACCTTTCGTACTATAA
>DXWR01000286.1 GCA_019416775.1 Oscillospiraceae bacterium
GCATATGGGCGCCCATGATCAGTTCATTGCCGGGAACCAGGTTCAGGGTGTAGTCTTCCATGAAGGCAGTGCCGCCGGGCAGGCCTTCGGCCATCTTCTTCATGATGGTGTCCAGCGCAGCGGTTTTCCAGTCGCCTTCGCCGCCGTAGCCGATGCCCTTGGCCATCAGATTCTGAGTGGCAATACCGGGCAGCTGACGCATACCGACCAGATCCTGGAAGGTGTTGGTGAAGGCAGAGAAGTCGTTTTCTGCAAAGAACTTCTCCATGGCAATCTCGCAGCGGGCCTGATAGCGAACGCTGTCGATGTTGTCGGTGTTCATGTCATACTTGGAGGTGTACTCCGCCATCTTGGCGTCCACTTCCTCTTCGGTGCAAGCGTCAATGGCCTTCGCCAGGTCGCCTACCGCATAGGTGTTGCATTCCCAGCCCAGCTTGATTTCTACTTCCACCTTGTCGCCTTCGGTGACGCCAACGTAACGCATGTTGTCGCCGAAACGGCAGATCTTCAGTTCCTTGCCCAGCACCACGCCGGCAGCGCTGCGCATCCAGGCAGCGATCCGCTTGGTGACTTCGGGATCTTCCCAGTGGCCCATAACAACCTTCCGGTTCATGCGCAGACGGCTGGCCATAAAGCCGGTTTCACGGTCACCGTGAGCGGACTGGTTCAGGTTCATGAAGTCCATGTCCATGGTGTCGTAGGGGATCTCTTTGTTGTACTGGGTATGCAGGTGCAGCAGAGGCTTGTTCAGCTCTACCAGGCCCTTGATCCACATCTTGGAGGGGGAGAAGGTATGGGCAAAGATAATCACACCGGCGCAAGCGTCGCAGTAGTTGACTTCTTTCATGATCTTGGTGATTTCTTCGGTGCAGGTCACCACGCCCTTGTTGACGATTTTGCAGGGCAGGCCAAACTCATTCATCTTGCTGATCATGTCGTCAGCGTGCTTGATGCAGGCCTGGATGGCGTCATCCCCGTACAGGGGCTGGGAACCGGTGACAAACCAGAACTCCAAGTCTTTTAAACTTCTCATTGGTATCAGTCTCCTTCTTAGAAAATCCTTATGAATGGACCGGCCCTTCCCTGCCCGATCCGCTCAGGCAGGGAAAACCGGAACACTGACAATTAGGCCAAGCCTTTGGCTTCCAGCTTAATCTTCTTCAGACGCTTCATCACGTCGTTTTCGCCCCGTCCGAAGTAATCGTGGAGTTTCTCATATTCTGCATACAGCTTGTCGTACACAGCGGAGTTTTCCGGAATGGGGGTGTAGACGGTGTCCTTCAGGTTGCCCATGACACGGGCGCCTTCGAAGCAGTCCTTGAATGCGCCGCCGGCCACCGCGCCGAAGATGGCGGAGCCGAGAGCGGGACCCTGGGTGGAACCGGCAATCTTGATGGGCTTCTTGATGACGTCGGCATAGATCTGCATGGTCATGGGGTCTTTCTGGCTGATGCCGCCGGATGCGTAGAATTCATCCACCGGCACACCGTTCTGCTCGAAGTTTTCGATGATCTTACGGGTGCCGTAAGCGGTGGCTTCGATCAGAGCGCGGTAGATTTCTTCCGGCTTGGTGAGCAGGGTCATGCCCAGGATCATACCGGTCAGGTCCACGTCCACCAGCACGGAACGGTTGCCGTTCCACCAGTCCAGAGCCACCAGGCCGGATTCGCCCACTTTCAGCTTTTCCGCCTTGGAGCGCAGGAACTTATGGATGTTCATGCCCGCAGCTTGGGCTGCATCGTAATAATCCTTGGTCAGGCAGTTGTTGATAAACCAAGCAAAGTGGTCGCCGCAGCAGCTCTGGCCGGCTTCATAACCGAAGTAGCCGGGCATAACGCCGTCTTCCACCACGCCGCACATACCGGGAGCAATCTTTTCTTCGGTACCCATAAGGATGTGGCAGGTAGAGGTGCCCATGATGGCCAGCATTTTGCCGGGGCCGTCGATGGTCACAGCGGGAACACAGACGTGAGCGTCCACGTTGCCCACGGCAACGGCGGTACCCACCTTCAAGCCGGTCATGGCAGCAGCCTTTTCATTGATTTCGCCGGCCTTGGAGCCCAGAGGAGTCACCGGGCAGCCGATCTTTTCGTCCACCATGTTTTCCAGTTTGGGGTTCAATGCCTTGAAGAATTCCTTGGAGGGATACCCTTCCTTCTTGCTCCACATGGCCTTGTAGCCGGCGGTGCAGGAGTTGCGGGTATAGTTGCCGGTGAGCATCCACGGAATCCAGTCCGCGGCTTCCACGAAATAAGCCATGGTGTCATATACTTCCGGAGCCTCTTCGCAGATCTGCCAGATTTTCGGCACATACCATTCGGAAGAGATCTTGCCGCCGTAGCGGGCCAGGAAGGTTTCGCCCATTTCTTCCGCCTTTGCGTTGAGCATATTGGCGTACTTCTGGGCAGCGTGGTGCTTCCACATCTTCACATAAGCGTGGGGGTTGGATTTGAATTCATCCAGGAAGCACAGGGGGGTGCCGTCCTTGGTGACAGGCAGGGCGGTGCAGGCGGTGAAGTCGATGCCTACGCCTACAATGTCGTCCGGGCTGACGCCGGACTGCTTGAGCACATCGGGGATGGTGTGGCCGAGCACATCCAGGTAATCCTGGGGATGCTGCAAAGCCCAGTCAACGCCCAACGGAGTGCCGTCGGGAAGAGTTTCGCTCATCACGGCGTGGGGATACTCCAACACGCTGGAGCAGATCTCCTCACCGGTCTCCACATTTACCAGAACTGCACGTCCGGACAGGGAACCATAGTCCACGCCAATCGAATACTTTGCCATGGGTCAATCCTCCTTAAATTTAAACCAAATTCCGTATTGCGGTGGCAATACCGCTCAAAAAGTTGTACGAACAACCTCTTGCCAAAAGTATAATAGAATTCTTCTCCAAAAGCAAGAAGAA
>DXWR01000287.1 GCA_019416775.1 Oscillospiraceae bacterium
ATTTTGTAAAGTTTCAGATTGTGTGCTATCCCATGGTATCTGCACTCTGGGCTTGCCGCGCAGAATTTGCCGGCTGCGCAAAGTCCAAGGCAGAGAAGCAGGCAGCTGCCTGCAAAAAAACGGCCGTTTCAAAGCTCGGCCAAACACTCTCTTATAAGGAGGAGAATCCATGAAACACAGAGCAAAACGCATCATCAGCATCCTTTGCGCTCTGGCAATGTGTGGGGCCATGGTGCCTGCGGCAACGGCATTTGCTCAGCCGGCTCCATCTTCCGCCGCCGAAACGGTGGAAGCGGCGCAGACCGCAACCCTTCAGCCCGGGTCTTCCACCCTGACAGCCGGCGAACAGGCGGTGCTGCAGGGAACCGTATCGGAAGAAGGCGGAGACAGCTGGCGTGCTTCCGCCGACGGCGGGTACGATGCCGACGGCATCCAGATCCTGTCCGGGAGCGACACCAGCTCCGCCACCATCCAGGTGACCAAGGCCGGTATTTATAATGTACGCCACACCTGGAATACCGGATTGTCCTGGCCCATGTCCACCGATTCCGAAAACTTCCGGATCACGGTAAGTGCGGACAAGGTCACGGTGGAGGAATTGGAGTTCTACACCAACGTCCAGGGCGTTCCCTACGAAAACGGACAAGCCGTTCCCACCACCCTTCACTACACCCTGCATTACCGGGGTACTGCCGCCCCCACCAGCAGCGGCAATTTTGACAGCTACTTTGCTCCCATTGCCTTTACGGCAACGGTGGATCAGGTTGGAACCGACATTTCCATCCTCCCGGCGCAGGACAAAGCCAGCATGGAGCTGATCCAGGGCTATTACCGCTTGGACTTCGACACCACCGGCAATCCTTCCTACTGGGATGCGGCGGCCATCCACAAAGATGAAGCCGTTTACCTGGAAGTCACCGAAAACAACGCCATCCGCTTCGTCACCTCCGGCGGCAGACCCTACACCAACGACGACGCCGGCATGGTGGAATCCATCCTGGCAGCGGACACCTGCGTTTTGACCTTTGACGCCGGGGAAGGCACCGCCGTGACCACCGCCCTGAGCCAGCAGAACCAGGAGTTTGTGCTTCCCACCTCCACCCGGGAAGGGTATGAGCTGGGCGGCTGGACCGCCGATGTGGACGGCAAGACCTACCAAGCCGGAACAGCCTACACCGTCACAGGCGACACCAATTTCACCGCTTATTGGACCGTCAAAACCCCTGACACCGATCCGGTGGATCCCACCCCGGGAGAAGAGGATGGGGTGAGCGTGGATAAAACCGCCACCGATTTGGTGAACGATGAAACCAACGTCACCCTCACCGTGGGCGGCCAGCAGGAAAACACCGTTTCCGACGTAGTCTTTGTTCTGGACAAATCCGCCAGCCTGGACATCCGTCAGGAAGCCATGAATATGCTGGACGAACTGAAAGCCCAGGCAGAGGAAGGCAACCTCATCAAGGTTGGCGTGGTGAACTTTGAAAGCGGCGTGCTGGAAAGCATGCCCCTCACCCAGCTCACCGATGAAAACCTGGACACCATCCGTGCCTCGGTGGAATACATCAACCCTCAGTCCAGCGGCACCAACATCTACGCCGGTCTGGTGGCCGGTAAGGCCATGCTGGACGCCGACCAAACCGTGGCAGATGAAAACAAGCACCTGGTGCTGGTTTCCGACGGCGTCACCTATCTGTGGGGCGACGGCCAGGACAACAACGTCTTCTCCATCTACAGCGAAAACACTTCCAACGGGGAAGAAAACCTCTACGCCAGCCACGAAACCATCGATTGGCACCATGCCGATGCCAGCTACTACGATGACTTCACCGATCTGCTGAACTGGTACAACACCAACAGCGCCGACATTGCAGCGGATATGGAAACCTACCAGAACACCTACGACCATACCGGTCAGTATAAGGCCAGTGCGTACGGTGTGACTTCCGGTCAGGGCACCGACACCGACTGGTCCGTGATCCCGAAATTTGCCGCCGCCAACAGCTATGTGCCTGCGGAAGAGGAAGAGAACACCGCCAGCGCAGCGGACGCCGCCATTTACATGGTGGCCCGGGAATGGATCCAGATTGCCCAGAAGTACAACGCCTATGCCTATGCGGATCCCCGTTATCAGTCTCAGGGCAAGTACACCTGGGCCTACAACGCCATCTCCAATCTGGGCGATTTGGGCGACTTCTCTTCGGTGATCCCCGCTTCGGCAGACCAATACGACGGTATGTTTGACGCGGTGAAGAGCACCGTGCTGTACGACATCAATGCAGGAACCGTCAACGACGTCATCGGCAATGCCTTTGACCTGACCGATCTTTCCAGCTTTGCACTGACGGTGGGCGGCGTTGCAGCCACCAAGGAAGTCAACGGCAACACCATCACCTTCAACGGCGGCGACTATGTGGTGACCTACTACCCCGCCACCGAAGATCAGGCGGAATACTTCACCTGGGAAATCAAGGTACCGGTGGAAAGCACCGACAGCTTGCAGCTGACCTACACCCTGACCCTGGTGGACAAGTCCACTGTGCCCGGTGACTACACCGAACCCACCAACGAAGAAGCGGTGCTGGACTACACTTCCACCACCGGGGAAACCGGCGAAGAGCCCTTCCCGGTTCCGGAAGTGACCTATACCGTTCCCGAAACCGATCCCACTCCCGATCCGGACCCCGATCCTGATCC
>DXWR01000288.1 GCA_019416775.1 Oscillospiraceae bacterium
GGCGGCCTCTCAATTGGAAGGGACGGAGTCTCCATCCCAAAATACCGTTCAGCCGGTGCAGGATACGGCTCAGGCTTTGGCTGCCATTGCTGATCCGGCAGACCCCACCGCCCAGCCCGCTGAAAACACCGCTGCGGTGGTGCAGCAGACCTATCGGGAAGGGAGCAGCAGTCAATATTTGGCGTTGGATTCCGGTTGGGTTCGGAACCTCAGCGGTTTGGGAACAGAGGAGGTTTTATCTCTTTCCCGGCAGGAGCTTCCCTTTGACATTGAACTGAACAGCGACCAGCCCCAGGTGCTCATTTACCACACTCATGCTACGGAAGCCTATCTGCCCACCTTGCGGGGCTGGTATGGACTGAATGAGTCCTTCCGCAGCGATCAGGATGAAGAAAATATGGTGGCGGTGGGGGAGGTGCTGACCCAGACCTTAGAGCAGGCGGGAATTAAGGTGATCCACGATACCACTCAGCACGACAATCCCAGCTACACCGGCGCCTATGATCGCAGCCGGGAGACTATGCGAAAATATCTGGAACAATACCCTTCCATCAAGGTGACCTTGGATGTCCATCGGGACGCCATTACCCGGGACGACAATACGGTGATTGCCCCCACTGCCACGGTGGAAGGACAGCAGGTAGCGCAGGTGATGATTATTTCCTGTGCTGATGGGGAGCGGATTCCCAATTTCCGGCAGAATTTCACCTTTGCCGCCGGGCTGCAGCAACAAGCCGCTGAGCTTTATCCGGATTTGATGCGCCCCATTCTTTTTGACCAAAACCGGTTTTATAATCAAGATCTTACCACGGGGAGCTTGTTGTTAGAATTTGGAAGTCACGGCAATACCCTTGCTCAGGCCAAACGCAGCGCCGTATTGGTGGGGAACAGTTTGGTTGCTCTGTGGACCGGAGAGGGGTAACTGTTCTTTTGGGATTTTTTCAGGGCAGACGGTGGATTTTTCCACCTCGCTGTGTTATGATACAAGCAGAGTAGAACGACGTTTCCAAAAGGGATGTGAGGGAGTTATGAAACGTAAAATCGATCCGAAGCATCTTTCGGCGGGGATTGTAGCTTTTTCGGTGATTGTGGCATCTATCTTATTGCTATTCATCCTTTGGCGGTTTGAAGTTATTGCATCAGTGATCGGCGCTTTGTTTGCTGCATTTACTCCGGTATTGATGGGGCTGGTGATTGCCTATTTGCTGTTGCCGGTAATGCGCTTTTTTGAAAAGTTGTACTATCCGGGCATTGCCAAGAAAATCCAAAAGAAAGTAAAAGCAAAAAAGGTCACTCGAGCCTTGGCGGTGGTCACCGCCATGCTCATTGCGTTGGCGATTATCGCAGGACTGCTTTGGCTGCTGCTGCCGCAGCTCATTGATTCCATCACCAACCTAGTGGCAGCGCTGCCGGGATATTTCAATAATTTACAGGATACGGTAATGGGACTTTTAGCCGATCAACCGGATTTGCAGCAGCAGATCAGTCAATTTTTCACTGAATTTCAAGATACCGTCATTGGATTTCTCAGCAACATTGTGCTGCCTCAGATGGGGGATTGGGTGAGCAACCTCACCAACGGCATTATGGGTTTCTTTACCGGCCTGCTGAACCTGGTGGTAGGTTTCATTCTGGCTATCTACGTGCTGTATCACAAGGATCTGTATTCCGCCCAAGCCAAGAAAATCTTGTTTGCCTGCTTTAAGTCGGACCACGCTAACGGTATTTTGCGGGTAACCCGCCTGGCTCACCACACCTTCGGCGGCTTTATCAGCGGTCAGATTATCAACGCTGTGATTGTGGGCGTGATCTGCTTTATCCTAATGGCCATCTTCCAGATGCCTTATGCCCTGCTGGTCAGCGTAATTATGACTGTCTTTAATGTGATTCCTTATTTTGGCCCCTTCATCGGAGCCATTCCTTCTGCACTGTTGATTTTGATGGTGGATCCCTGGGACTGTTTGTGGTTCATCATCATGATTTTAGTGCTACAGCAGATTGACGGCACCGTCATCAGCCCTCGGATTCTGGGAGATTCCATCGGCCTTTCCGGTTTCTGGGTGATGGTGAGCATTTTGGTGATGAACAATCTCATTGGCTTTGTGGGCATGGTCATCGGGGTGCCGGTATTTGCGGTATTGTATGTGCTGATTAAGGAACGGATAGGCCGGCAGCTGCGCAAGCGCAAGCTGGATCCGGACACCATCGAATATATGGACCTGGAGTACCTGCATCAAACGGAAAGCGGCGAGGTGTGTACCACTCAGCTTTCTGACGATGAATTTGAAAAGCGCCATGAGAAGGAGGAACACCCTTCTCGTTGGATGCGGATTTTTTCCCGTAAAAAGAAGAAATAGGACTGTACCATGTTTGATTCAAATCGCAATCATGTTTTACCCCGCAGCTTCTACCAGCAAGACGGTTTGTCTTTGGCTAAGGCGCTGCTGGGCAAAGTTTTGCTGCGCCGGGTAGGGGAACAGCTCACCGGCGGGCGGATTGTGGAAACAGAGGCGTATTTGGGGCTGCAGGATCCCGCCGCTCATTCCTATAAGGGCAATACCCAACGCACCCGGATCCAGTTCAGCCCCGGCGGTTTTGCCTATGTGTATTTGATCTACGGGATGCACTGCTGCATGAACATTGTCGCTGCTCCCAAAGGAACGCCTCATGTAGTGCTGCTCCGGGCGCTGGAACCGGTGACCGGACTGGACTTGATGGAACAGCGGCGGCATACCAACCGGGTTTATAATTTATGCAGCGGCCCGGGAAAACTCTGCCAGGCCATGGCCATCGACCGAAGCTGTTACGGCATGGATCTGCTGGGAGATCAGCTCTGGCTGGAAGACGCTCCCGCTTTGCCAAAAGAGCAAATCGCAGTGAGCAAGCGCATTCACATCGACTACGCCGGGGAAGCCGCAAACTGGCCCTATCGGTTTTGTGTGGCGGACAGCGCCTTTCTTTCTGCACCGGCGGAAAATTGAAAAAACTACTTTACAATCGGCGGCGGCTGTGCTATAATTGCAAAGTCAGAGATGGCACAGTCGATTTTGCTGGAATAGCTCAGTTGGTAGAGCAGCTCATTCGTAATGAGCAGGTCGCGTGTTCGAGTCACGTTTCCAGCTCCACCAGACAACAAAACCGGCTGACTTGCCGGTTTTATGGGGGCGTAGCTCATCTGGGAGAGCGCTACATTCGCATTGTAGAGGTAAGGAGTTCGAGTCTCCCCGTCTCCACCACCAAGAAGCGACAATTTTCGAAAGAAGATTGCCGCTTTTCTTTTTGCTGCGAGAATACATCAAGAAAACGGCGCTTCCGTTTCCCGAAATCCGGACGGAAGCGCCGCTGTTTTTATGACTTTGGATTTTTGATGGATGGGATTATACCGGCTCTAACAGCCATTTTTGGCAATCACCGCCCCAATAGTTCCAAAGATTCACGTTGCCGCCCGGCTGATCGCTCCAATTATACACATCCAGTCCGGATAGACCGTTGGTGTTCCGGCTGAGGATGGCATAGGTGCCGTCCGCCTGTTTTTGAATTTGGAACTGTTGGTTTGCTGTTCCGGTGTATTGGTACTGATTGATGTTGGTGCCGTCGGCAGTCTGGTTGTTGTCCACATTCAGGGCTTTGGTGAAGTTGGAGGCTCCGGTAAGGATGTGGTAATAGCCGTCACCGTCGGAGACAATTTGGAACTGCTGCGCTTGGAAGCCGTTATAAGACCATTGCTGCACATTGGCGCCATCTGCGGCACTGCCGTCTGCCACGTCCAGATACAGGTTGGAGAAGGCGTTTTTCACATAGAAGGTCCCCTCTACATTGTCCAGATAAGGTGCAATCTGAGAGCCCCAGATACTTTCGTTGTTGGCCCCAATCAAGGAGAAGGTCATGACTTCGTTGTGGGCAGAGGATTCATCCTTTTGCTTGAAGAAAACCCCTTTGTAAACCACATTGTTGATGGTCATCTGGCAATAGTAGGTGCCGGATTGATAGGACCAGGTTCCATTGTAGGCCCCGGTAATGGTGCCGTCTGGGTTCAAGCTGACCCGTTGGGTGGTCAGCATTCCCACGTTGGCAGTGGAGGCATCGGTGCCGTGGTTAACCAGCTCATAGGTGCCGGCCATATCCGACAGGCTGTAGCCGGTGGGGGAAATTTGGCTTCCCAGATATTCGTAAACTGCGGTAACCGGCCATCCGTCCTGATTCAAAAATTGCTGATGGACCCGGACTTCATGGTAATCGGTGCCGTTGTTGAACCGGGTGTGGTAAACCAGATACCGCTGACCGTCAGTGTCACGGAAGACAGAATTGTGGCCGCCGGATTTGTAACCCACTCCGTCGAAGGAGGAGAAATCGTAGTTGCCGAACAGTTTAATACCCCGTTCTGCCTGGTTGGTGGTGGAGGTGAAAACGGCGGAATTTCCGGCAGCATCCTGGTAATTGCCGTCAATGGTGGAGGAGCGGTACAGCCGGATGTGGTAACCGCCGTCTACGCCCAGCCAGCCGTAGGTGACATACAGGTAGTAGTAATCGCTTTCCTCATCGTAGAACAGGTAAGGTGCTTCTCCGGACTTTCCATATCCTCCGGCAATCCGGGTTCCAAAGTACCCGTCGGTGTTGCCGCTGTTTTGGCCGGGGTAGAGGGGTTCGCCGGTGGTGGGATCCAGTTCCAGCAGGAAAATGCCGCCGGACCAAGAACCGTAGGTCATCCACAGATTGCCGTCCTCGTCAAAGAGGACAGTGGGGTCGATGGCGTTGGGAAACAAGGTGTTGTTGTATCCGCCGTTGGAGGTAAACCATCCGGTGCGGATGGAACTGATTTTCCCTTCTTCCAGCAGCTTGGGCAGGTTTGTGTTGTTGTAATGGGTATTGACGGTTTTGGTGCCCAGATCGGAAGTGGTGGTGACGTTGTTGTCGTAGTTGGTGAACCCGGAATAAATCACGGTATCCACATAGGAGAAGGGGCCGGAAGCGGATTTGGAAACTGCATAGGCGATGCAGGAACGGATGGCGGTGGAGGAGGTGGAGAAGTACATCATGTAAGCGCCTTCCGTGCCATCGGGCCAGGCGTAATCAGGGTTGTAGATGATGTCCGGCGCCCAAACGGCGTAGCCGCCGGAGCAATCCACATCATTGTAGCCGGCCCACAGGAAGGGGGACGCCAACGCTGTTTCCAACGGCTCTCCGGTAGATGCCTGAGTGCTGCCGCTGTTGGCTTGTGCTTCGATCAAAGTCCATTTTTGGCAATCTCCGCCGGACCAGGTCCATTGGTTTACATTGCCGCCTGGTTCGGTGCTCCAATTATAGACATCTAAGGCGGATTGGCAGTCGCTGGCGTTGGTGAGGATGGCGTAGGTGCCGTCCGGCTGTTGGACCACCCGGTACTTTTGCATTTCGCCGCCCCAGTATTCCCACTGCATCACATTGGCGCCGTCTGCAGCGCTGCCGTTTTCTACGTCCACGCATTTTTGAAAATTGGAAGCGCCGGTGAGAATGTAGTAGTAGCCGTCGCCGGTGGAGACGAAGCGGAACTGCTGCGCCTGGGAACCGTTGTAGCTCCATTGGCGGATGTTGGCTCCGTTTTCAGTGGAGCCGTCGGTGACATCCAGATACAGGCCGCTGTGCTTGTTTTGCAGGTAGTAGGTGCCCTCTACGTTTTCACTGACATATAGGGTGGCGTTGTCGTAGCCCTGCACCCCTTCCGTCTGCCAGTTTCTCAAATCGGTGGAGGAAGCCTGGGCTAAATGGGAACCGTAGATGTAGTATTCATTGCTGGAGGAATCGTAGAAGATGGAGGGGTCGTGAACCGAAACCCGGGTGGTGTTGGAGGTAGAGGAAGAGCTGGCCGCTGCCTGCACAGAAAAGGTTGGGGAGATTCCTGCCTGCATTCCCGTCCAAATTAGGAGCAGGGAGAGGATGGTGGCGAGCCAACCAAGGACTCGTTTGGTTTTTGAACTGCATAGCATATTTGTCATCCTTTCTTGTGTTGAAATGGAACCCCCTTTGGGGAAGCGGGGGTTTTGGATGGTGTGTCTGACCTCCTTTCTGAAACTGTATTTCCATCATTCCGGCAAAAAGGGGGGTGGAAATCCCGTTAGGGGAAAGGCTGCCGAAATGCGTGGCTCAAAAACGACGCTAGAGTAAAAAAGACAAATAGAACTGTATGAGCTCGATTTAAGCTGTAATTTTGTTTTTACAAAATATGGAAATCCTTTTCCACTATTGTAGCATAATGAAAAGGATAAATCAACAGTTAAAAACAAACTATCGCGTGCTATAATTCGACAAAATGCGCCATGTTTCGCATAAGCAAACTCCCGGCGGCAAAGGGGAAAAGGGGCCTCTCTTGTGCTTTTTTTGCCGCTGTGGTATACTGACCAAAAAGGGGCTGGCTTTGCCCCGAGAAGGGATGAAACGATATGAAGGAAATGCAATGGGGATTTATCGGCTGCGGCAATATGGCCAAAGCCATGATCCGCGGCATGGTAGAACACAATGCAGTTAAAGCCCATCAAGTGATTGCTTCCGACGCTTTGGAAGCTGCCCTGGAGCCCGTGGCGGCCCTGGGGGTGCAGACTACTCAGAACAATCAAGAAGTGGCGGCCAAATCCCGGTATTTGGTGCTGGCGGTGAAACCCATGTTTTACCCGGCAGTGATTGCGGAGATTGCGCCGGTTATTTCGGAAGACACCGTTGTTGTAACCATTGCTGCCGGTCAGGAAATCGCCGCCATGGAAAAGCAGTTCGGCAAACCGGTGAAGCTGATCCGCACTATGCCCAATACCCCCGCCATGGTGGGAGAAGGGATGACTGCCGTCTGCCCCAATGACAACGTGGGCGCCGGCGAATTGGAAGAGATGAAACAGGCCTTTTCTGCTTTCTGCTTGGTGGAGCAGGTGCCGGAACGGCTGATGGATGCGGTGACTTCGGTGAGCGGTTCCTCCCCTGCCTATGTGTTTATGTTCATTGAGGCCATGGCAGACGCCGCCGTCCAGCAGGGGATGCCTCGGGCACAGGCCTACCGCTTTGCCGCCCAGGCAGTGCTGGGCAGTGCCAAGATGGTGCTGGAAACCGGCAAGCATCCCGGCGAGCTGAAAGATATGGTCTGTTCTCCTGCCGGCACCACCATTGCGGCGGTCAAGGTGCTGGAAGAGAAGGGATTCCGAGGTGCGGTGATGGATGCCATGGAAGCCTGCGCCGATGTTTCCAAGGGAATGAAGTAAAATTTGCACCAAGAAGCAGCTGGAGATCATTTCCAGCTTTGCTTGGAAAAAGGGAAGGGTTTCTTGTTCATCTTGATGGTTTTTGGGGCCGAAAGTTGTGAGAAACACCGGAAAGCTTTGATTTTTCCCGCTTACCCTTGACATTCCCCGCTAGAACGTGTATAATTTCATCTGTTGCAAAACAGTAGCGGTTTTGTAAACCTCTGCCGGTTGGCAAAGGGAGGGAAACGAAGTGTCTGAAGTTCGTGTAAAAGAAAATGAATCTCTGGACAGTGCTCTGAGAAGATTCAAGAGATCTTGCGCAAAATCCGGCGTTATGGCCGAAGTTCGCAAGCGTGAACATTACGAGAAGCCTAGTGTCAGACGGAAAAAGAAGTCTGAGGCGGCACGCAAGCGCAAGTACAGATAAGAGGATCGTGAAAGCGGGCATTTTTGTGCTCGCTTTTTCGTTTTGTGTTCTAAAACAAGGAGGTTGGCATGGGCCTGTTTACCCCGGACTATCTTTTCTCCGGCGTCACTCAGATCACCCCGGCATTCTGTCAAAGCAAAGGCTATGCCGGTTTGATCCTGGATATTGATAACACTCTGACCCGGCACAACGCCCAGGAGCTTTCGCCTCAAGTGGCCCAATGGCTCAAAGAATTGCAGGAGGAAAAAATCCGCTGTATTCTCCTGTCCAACAACCATCCCCCTCGGGTGGAACCTTTCGCCCGAAAACTGGGACTGGATTTCGTCTGCGAGGGGAAGAAGCCTCTGCCGCAAGGATACCGCCGGGCGGGCAAAGCGTTGGACCTGCCTCCAAAGCAGATTTTGGCGGTGGGGGATCAGTTTTTCACCGATGTGTTGGGTGCAAACTTGGCGGGGCTTGCCGTGGCGCTCTGCGTTCCCATTGAACCGGAAACCCATGGGTTTCTGCATGTCAAGCGAGTACTGGAACGGCCCTTGTGGCACAAAACGAAACAACGGTTTTCCAAATGAACCGGAAGGAGAATTCAGCGATGGATCAACCCCGATTCGGCCCGGCGGGAACGGCGGACAGTTTCCGTGCCCTGGGCTATAAAAATTCCATTCAGGTGCCGGAGTACCTGTCCAAATTCGGCCTCACCGCCTTTGAATACCAGTGCGGCCGAGGGGTGCGGGTCAATCCGGACACCGCTGCAAAATTAAGGGAAAAGGCGGAGGAATACGGCATTGCCCTGTCTCTCCATGCGCCTTATTACATTTCCTTGTCCAGTGTGGATCCGGCCACCCGGGAAAAGAGCATCGGCTATATTTTGGACAGCGCCAAAGCGGCTCAAGCTATGGGCGCCACCCGGGTAGTGGTGCATTCCGGTTCCTGCTCTAAAATCGGCCGGGAAGAAGCGTTAGAACTGGCCAAGGAGACCTTGCAAAAGGCCCAGCAAACCCTGGATGAAAACGGGTTGAGCGAAATCATTCTCTGCCCGGAGACCATGGGGAAATTCAACCAGCTGGGCACCTTGGAAGAGGTGCTGGAGCTGTGCCGGGTGGATCCACGGTTTTTGCCCTGCATTGATTTCGGCCATCTCAACGCTCGGACCTTGGGCAAGATGAGCACCCGGGAAGACTTTGCAGCGGCGTTGGATCTGGTGGAAAATAAACTGGGCTCCCACCGTGCAAGCCGGTTCCACAGCCATTTTTCCAAAATCGAATATACCCCCGGGGGCGGGGAAAAACGCCATTTGACCTTTGCTGATACCCAATATGGTCCCGATTGTGAACCGCTGATGGAGCTGATCGCTCAGCGCGGATACCATCCTACCTTTATCTGTGAGTCCGCTGGAACCCAAACGGAGGATGCGGCAACGATGCAAAAAACCTACCGCCGATATCAAGACGGGGAAGTATAAACTTTCCGGAAAGAAGGAATGACTATGTCACAGCAAAAGAAACTGCTGGTGATTCATGGCCCCAATCTGAATTTGCTGGGGGAGCGGGAACCCGGGGTGTACGGCACCCAGAGTTATGCCTCCATTAACCGAGATATTCAGGAGGAGTGCCGGAAACTGGGGATGGACTGCGATGTGTTCCAATCCAACAGCGAAGGCGCCATCGTCACGAAATTTCATGAAGCCCGCGGGGTATATCAGGGGATTGTCCTCAATGCCGGGGCTTACACCCATTACAGCATTGCCATTCGGGACGCCATTTCGGCAGTGAAGATTCCCACGGTGGAAGTGCATCTCAGCAACATCCACGCCCGGGAAGAATTCCGCCATCATTCGGTGCTGGCGGCGGTCTGCCTGGGTCAGATTTCCGGGTTCGGCCCCAACAGTTACCTGTTGGCGGTTCGGGCTTTGGCGGCTCATTTGGGCCAGACGGAACAGGAGGGGTAATAAATGGAAGCACGGATTCAACGGCTGCAACAGGCGCTGTTTTCTCAAAATGATGCCGCTCACGGTTATCTCATTACCAGCCCGGTGGCACGGCGGTATCTGCTGGGATTTTCTTCCACAGCCGGCACCGGTTTGATTTTGGAGGACGCCGCTTACTTTGTGGTGGATTTCCGCTACTATGAAATGGCCTGCCATACCATCCGGGGCTGCAAGGTGCTGCTGCAGGAGAATCTGTCGGAACAGATCAAACAGCTCTGCGCCAAGCATCACGCCACCACCCTGGGCGTAGAAGAGCAGACCATGACTTTGTCTGAGTTTGACAGCTTTACCAAATCCCTTTCCGGTTTGACTTTGGTTCGGAACGGCAGATTGTCCGCTGCCTTGGAACGGCTGCGGCTGATCAAGGACGCCGACGAAATTGAGGCCATTGCTGCCGCCCAGGCCCTCAGCGAAAAAGCCTACACCGATCTGCTGGGCATTTTGAAAGAGGGAATGACCGAAAAGCAGATTGCTTTCGAATTGGACTTTCGGATGCGCCGGTTGGGTGCGGAGGATGTGAGCTTTGAAACCATTGTGGCGGCAGGTCCCCATTCCGCTTCTCCTCACGCCCATCCCACCGACTATGCGGTGCAGCAGGGCGATTTGATCACCATGGATTTCGGGGCTTTGCTCAACGGCTATCACGCCGATATGACCCGCACCGTGGCCATTGGAGAACCGGGGGAAAAGAAGCGGCACCTGTATCAGACGGTGCTCACTGCTCAGCTGGAAGCGCTGAAGGCAATGGGTCCGGGAAAAGAGCTGTCCGCTATGGACCGGGTGGCTCGCCGGATTATCGACAACGCCGGCTACCGGGGCTGCTTTGGACATTCCCTGGGCCACGGCGTCGGGGTGGAGATTCACGAAAGCCCTAATCTTGCCTCCAGAAGCCAGGGCGTGCTGAAGGAAGGCATGGTAGTCAGCTGCGAACCCGGCATCTATCTGGAAGGGATGTACGGCACCCGAATTGAGGATCTGGTGGTCATTACCGCCAGCGGCTGCCGGAATCTCAATCATACATCCAAGGAATTGATTTGCTTATAACCAGGCAAAAGAGAAAATTTAGCAAATTTCGGGGATTTTTCCGGAGAAGCACTTGAAAAATCCCTGAAAATAGGATACACTAAAAGCACACTGTACCAGAACAAACCTAACGGAGGAAATTTTTATGATTACTGCAGGCGATTTCAGAAACGGCGTGACCTTTGACGACAACGGTCAGGTCTTTCAGGTAATTGAATTTTTGCATGTAAAGCCCGGTAAGGGTGCTGCATTTGTCCGGACTAAGCTGAAGAATGTGATTACCGGCGCAGTGTTGGAACGCACCTTCAGCCCCACCGACAAGTTTGAAAATGCCTACATCGAGCGCAAGGATATGGAATATCTTTACAACGATGGCAATTTGTATTACTTTATGGATCAGGAAACCTACGATCAGGTTCCCATCAACGCATCTCAGTTGGGCGATAACTTCAAATTTGTGAAGGAAAACATGATTTGCAAAATTTGCTCTTACAAGGGCAATGTGTTCGGCGTGGAACCGCCCACCTTTGTAGAGCTGGAAGTCACCCAGACCGATCCCGGTTTTAAGGGCGACACCGCTACCAATGCCACTAAACCTGCTACCCTGGAAACCGGCGCCGAGATCCGTGTACCCCTGTTCATTAACGAAGGAGATCACATCCGCATCGACACCCGTACCGGGGAATACATGGAACGGGCCTAATCAACCGCTTCACATTCTGGTAAAACCCGCATAGGGGGAAAGGAGCCGACATGAGCAATCTCACCGAAAAAGCCGCTTATTTAAAAGGCTTGATGCAGGGACTGGATATCGATCAGACCACCAAAGAAGGCAGGCTGCTGGCCGCTATGGTGGAATTGATGGATGAAATGAGCGACACCATCACCGATTTGGAAAACAACCAGAACGCTCTCAATGAGCTGGTGGATGTGATCAATGAGGATCTGGATGAGCTTACCGAAGAGTTTTACGGCTATGACGACTTCGATGACGACGAGGATGACGAGGACGACGAAGCTGTTTATGAAATCACCTGTGACGGCTGCGGCGAAACCTTCTATCTGGATGAGGACGAAGTCGCTCAGGGAAGCTATGTCTGTCCCGCCTGCGGTAAAACCCTGGAATTTGAATTTGAAGACGACTGCGATTGCGGCTGCCATCATCACGGCGAGGATGCCGATGAAGATGACGAATTGAAGTTCTAAATAAAAAGGCGCACCGGAAAAAGGTGCGCTTTTTGTTTCCATTCTTTGAAAGAGAAATGGCGACGCTGGTGCGGAATATTCCTCAGCGCCGCCTTGCTTTTTTGAGATTGCTTTATTTGTACTTGCGGAATAACCGTCCCGCCTGATTTTGATCCTTCATGCACTGAATGAATTTTTCCTGGGTCACGTCTTTGGGGCGGAACTCCCATTCGGTGCTGGTCATGGCTTTGTCTGCCATGGCTTCAAATTCCTCTTCCCCGATTTCCACATCGTCGAAGCACACTGGGAAACCCATTTTATCGTTGAATTCCATGATCCGGTCCCGGACCTCAAACTGCTGGTCGTAGGTGAGCAGGCAGAGGATGCCCAACGCCACGATTTCTCCGTGGAGATGCTGGTGGCCTTTTTTGGTGACGGTAGAGCCGTAGTACACGCAGTGAGCCAAAGAGGCGTTGTAGTAGTAGTTGGGCATCTGGGTGGTCATGTTGGATACCAGGCCGGTGGAGATGATGATGTCCAGCACCACCTGTTCCAAGGCGTGGGTGTCTTTCTTTTCCCGGCAGGCTTTTAACGCCTCTGCACCGAAGGTAATCAGCGGATCGGTGCAGATTTTGCTCAGCTGCACCCCCATCAGCGGGGTGTGAGACAGATCGTCCTGCTTGCTGGAGAACACGGCTTCAAATTCTTTGGACAAAGCGTCGCCGATGCCGGCCCACAGCAGTTCGTAGGGAGAATCTGCAATGATGGCGGAGTTGATGAAGGTGTGTTCCGCTACTTTGGGGTAGTAGTATTCCCGGAAGCTGCCGTCGGGATTGTAGATCACGCAGATCGCCGTGACGGAAGCGCAGTTGCTGCCCACCGTGGGGAAGGTAAACAGGGGTTTATCCATTTCATTTGCCACATACTTGCAGGTGTCGCAGGCCCGGCCGCCGCCTACGCCAAAGATAATGTCAGCCTTTTGCACTGTTTCGTTGGCAATCAGGGCGTCGCCGTTTTCATAGGTGGAATCGCCGCCGTACCAGATAAAATCCAAAATTTCAATGTCGGAACCGGCTACCCCTTCCAACAGGGCATCTTTGGCTTTGGACATGGCGGTCTTGCCACCAATCACCACTGCCTTTTTTCCGTAATATCTTGCAAAATAAGGGATCTCTTTGTAGCAGTCCGCCCCGATGGAATAGTTGGGCAGACATACATTGTAGCTCATCTGAGAACGCTCCTTCCAAAATTCTCGCCTTTTTTTGAATATCTTCATGATAGCACACTGAGAAAAAAAGAGATACAAAAAGGATGGAATTTTGGCGCTTCTTCCAGAAACTGCTTTTTGTTGCTGCTTTTTCTGTGCGATCTGGTGGTGGCTTTTTAGAGCATCAAAAAGGCCGCAGCCCGAGGCAGTTTTCCACCTCGCCGGCTGCGGCGTATTTTATTTGCAGATAAAGGATTACAGTTGGGCAAAGCTCTGCTGGATGTCTTCCAAAATGTCGTCGATGTTTTCCAATCCGCAGGAGAACCGGATCATGCCGGGATTGATGCCGGCGGCCACCAGCTGTTCGTCGGTGAGCTGACGGTGGGTTTCGCTGGCGGGATGGAGGACACAGGTGCGGATATCCGCCACGTGGACTTCATTGGAAGCCAGCTTCAAGCCGTCCATGAATTTCATAGCAGTGTCCCGTCCCCCCTTGATGTTGAAGGAGATCACGCCGCTGGTGCCTTTGGGCAGATATTTTTTACCCAATTCGTAGTAGGGGTTGCCGGGCAGGCCGGGATAGTGGACCGATTCCACCTGGGGGCAGCCTTCCAGGAATTTGGCCACCGTCATGGCGTTCTGGCAGTACCGTTCCATCCGCACCGGCAGGGTTTCCAGGCCCATGTTCAGCAAAAAGGCGCTGTGGGCGGCGGGGTAGCAGCCGAAGTCCCGCATGAGCTGCATCCGGGCTTTGAGGATGTAAGCGGCTTTGCCGCCGTCCTTGGTGTAGCAGAAACCGTGGTAGGATTCGTCCGGTTCGGTGAAGTCCGGGAAGTTGCCGTTGGTCCAGTCGAAGTTGCCGGAATCCACAATGACGCCGCCGATCTGCACTGCGTGGCCGTCCATGTACTTGCTGGTGGAGTGGATGACAATGTCCGCTCCAAATTCAATGGGTTTGCAGAGGATGGGGGTGGCAAAGGTGTTGTCCACGATAAAGGGCACGCCGTGGGAATGGGCAATTTCCGCCCACTTTTCCAGATCCAGCACAGTCAAAGCCGGGTTGGCCAAAGTTTCCCCGAACACCGCTTTGGTGTTGGGCTTGAACAGCTTGTCGATCTCTTCTTTGGGGGCATCGGCATCGGCAAAGATGCACTCGATTCCCAGCCGCTTTAAGGTTACGGCAAAGAGGTTGACGGTGCCGCCGTAGATGGTGGAGGTGCTGATAAAGCTGTCCCCGGCGCTGCAGATGTTCAGGATGGACAACAAACTGGCCGCTTGGCCGGAAGAGGTGCACATGGCGCCGACGCCGCCTTCCAAAGCGGCAATCTTTTCTTCCACTGCCATCACTGTGGGGTTGGCAAACCGGGAGTAGATCAAGGACTTCCGGGGATCGTCAAAGACGGCGGCCACTTCTGCGGTGGAATCGTAAACATAGGTGGTGCTTTGGACGATGGGCATCACCCGGGGTTCGGTGTTTTTGGGGGTGTAACCTGCATGGAGGCATTTGGTTTCGTCTCTCATGGAACACAAACTTCCTTTCTTTAGGAGCTTTACGCCTTAGTGATAAATTCATCATACCCCACCAAGGTAGATTCGTCAAGATTTTACCTTTTGGAATTGCCGTGGGAAACTTGCTCCGGCCTTTTTCCTGTGGTATCATAGTCAAAAAGGGGGAGACAGGAATGTTAAAGCTCATTGCCAGCGATTTGGACGGAACTTTGCTGAACCAGCAGCAGAAGATTTCCCCGCTGAACCGCTATGCCATCGCCAAAGCCCAGGAAAAGGGGGTGCGGTTTGTCATCGCTACCGGGCGTAACTATGCCCGGGTGCAGGATCTGCTGACGGAAAATGACCTGCACTGCGATTTGCTGTTGATGAACGGCAGCGAGGTGCGGGATGCCAGGGGAAAAATCATCAGCTCCATCAATCTGCCTATGGAGCCGTTACAACAGGTGGTGGATCTGCTTCACGCCCATGGGATGGAGCCGGAGTTTATGACCAACCGGGAAACCTGCAGTATTGATCCGCCGGAACAGGCCCTGCATTCCTGCGCGTTGCGGATGCAGTGTTTCCATCCCGGGATCTCCTATGAGGAAGGGTTGAAGCTGGCCCACACCGATCCCTTTTACACCGCCCTGCGGTTTGTGGATGGGTTGGAGGGGCTGTACCAAACCGGCCTGGAATTGCGGAAAATTGTCAGCTATCATCCGGACACCCAGGTCATTGACCGGCTGACCCAACAATTTAACGCTATGGAGGGGATCGTGTGTATGTCCTCCTTCCCGGTGAATGTGGAGATTACCAATGCCCGGGCCCAGAAGGGCTGGGGATTGGAAAAGGCCATTGAAGTCATGGAAATCCGGCGGGAAGAAGTGGCAGTGTTTGGAGATGGAATGAACGATTACAATATGTTCACCTGTTTTTCTCGCTGCTACGCTCCCCAAAATGCGGTGGAGCCGATTCGAGCATTAGCTAGAGAGGTGATTCCGCGGCACGATGAAGATGGGGTCGGAAAGACCATCCTTCGTCTGCTGGAAGAGGACGAAACTCCCTTGCAATAAAAGAAAATCCGGTGCACCTGCCTCGAATTGGAGGAAAGATGCACCGGTTATTTTTGATGAATTTATCTCCGCTTTGCTACAATGCGGTTGACTCCTTCGGTCATACCCAGCATCAGCAAGGTGAAAAACAGCAGATACACCGGCAGCAGGCCGATGGTAGTCTGGGAGGCTAGCCAACCAAACAAGGGAGGCAGGAAGGTGGTGCCGATGTAAGCACCGGCCATTTCTACCCCAATGACTGCTTGAGAGCGGTTGGCTCCGAAGTTAAAGGGAGTGGCATGGATGATGGAGGGATAGATCGGCGCACAGCCAAGGCCGATGATGGCCAGTCCGGATAACACAGCCCCTTCCCAGGGCAGGAAGCAAAGCCCAATGCCAATTAGAATCAAAAAAATCCCAATTCGGATCAGCCGCTTGTCCCCCAATTTTTCCGAGACGAATCCGCTGAGCAGCCGTCCAAGGGTGATGCCCAAAAAGAAGAGGGAGGCAAATCCGGCAGCGGTTTCCGCTGCCATACCCCGCTGCTGCACCAAGTAGCTGCTGGCCCAGAGCATGGAGGTTTGCTCTACCGCACTATAGGAGCAGAAGGCGATGAGCATGGGGATCACCCCGGCGGTTTTCAAGGTGGTGAGCAGGCTGCTGTGTTTTTCCTGAGAATCCGGCGGATTTTCCTTGGCGGCTTGGATTTCGGCCTGCTCTTTGGGAGGACGGACTTTTTTCCAAAGGGGCAGAGTGACGAACAAAAGCACAGTGAGCACCAGCTGGAGGATGCCCACGATCTGGTAGCCGGAATGCCAGCCGTATCCGCCGGTCAGGGCAAAGCTCATAATGTACGGACTGATGGAAGCGCCGATTCCCCAGAAGCAGTGAAGCCAGCTCATGTGCCGGGCGGCGTAGTGGAGAGCCACATAATTGTTTAACGCAGCGTCCACAGCTCCGGCGCCTAAGCCGTAGGGAATAGCCCAAAGAACCAGCATCCAAAATTGCGAAGCGAAGGAAAATCCCAGCAAAGCGGCAGCGGTCATCAGCACGCTGACGGCGGTGACCTTTCCTGCACCGAATTTTCGGGTCAGTGTGTCTGAAAACAGGCTGGATACCACGGTACCCAAAGCAATGATCATGGTAAGAATCCCGGCAAAGGATACCGGCACGTCTAACTGGGGCTGCATCACCGGCCAGCCGGCCCCCAACAAGGAGTCGGGCAGACCCAAACTGATAAAGGCTAGATAGATGACAGCTAATAACAATCCATACATAAAATTTCTCCCTTTCCGATCGCAGCGATCTAACCGGATTCATTGTAATCGGTGCAATTTGTAAAGTCAATGGGGAAGGTTGTTTTTCAAGAAAAAAGCAAAGTTTTTTTGCCGAAGGCCAAACTATTTTGCTAAAGTTCAGTGTCTTGCCGGAAGGAAAAGAGAAAATCAGAAGATTTTTAGGAATTATCTGGAAATTACGGGAATTTTCCGTGAATTTACTCCTTTATTCTGGACAAATTCAACTGGATAGGCTATAATGGCACAGAACGGAGAAATCCGCTTTACTACGACCACCTTTAATTCGGCCCCGTGAGGCCGGCAAGGCAGTCTCTTGAAGAATAAACAGAGTATCCTTCTGGGTGAGCTGTGCCTGGAAGGTTTCAGGAGCAACAATCTGCCTTGAGGAAAGGCTGGTTTGTTGTTCCTTTTTTCATGGGAGAAACGCAAAAGGAGGTAGCCTTTTGGAATCCAAACTGATTCTGGACGAAGCCGCCATGAACCGAGCCATTGCCCGGATTTCCTATGAGATCCTGGAAAAGAATAAAGGCGCAGAAGACCTGCTGCTTTTGGGGATTATCTCCCGGGGCGTGGAGTTGGCTCACCGCATTGCCGCTAAGATTTTGGCGGTGGAGGGATGTCCGGTGCCGGTTGGGTGGTTGGACATCACTGCCTACCGGGACGATAAACTCCCTCCGGAAAACCATGCCGACCGCTCCAATTTTCCCTGTGAAATCGAGGGGAAAACCGTGATTTTAGTGGACGATGTGATCTACACCGGCCGCAGCGCCCGCAGCGCCATGGAAGCGGTGATTCACCGGGGACGGCCGAAGCGGATTCAGCTGGCGGTGTTGGTGGACCGGGGACACCGGGAACTGCCTATCCGGGCGGATTTTGTGGGGAAAAATCTTCCCACTTCCACCTCGGAGCAGGTAGTTGTACAGCTTCAGGAAACCGATGGGGTTTCCCAGGTGCTGATTCAGGAAGAATAAGGAGGACGGCCATGACCACACTGATTCAAAATGGATTTCTCTACGATCCCGTCAATGGACGGGAAGGACAGTTTGATCTGCTCATCCGGGACGGAAACATCGCTTGGGTGGGAAAGGATCCCGGCGTCACTGCCGATGAGGTAGTGGATGCCAGCGGATTGACGGTGCTCCCTGGACTGGTGGATATGCACGTGCATTTACGGGATCCGGGCTTCACCCAGAAAGAAGATATTCTCACCGGCTGCGAAGCGGCGGCGGCGGGAGGGGTGACCAGCCTGCTCTGTATGCCCAACACCAAGCCTTCGATTGACAGTTTGGAAACGGTGGAATATATCCGGCAAAAGGCAAAGGATGCTAAAGCTCATGTCTATATCACCGGGGCCATCACCAAAGGCCTGTCCGGCAAAGAAATGACCGATATGGCCGCCCTTCATCAAGTGGGGTGCATCGCCTTCAGCGACGACGGCCGGCCGGTGGAAAATGCAGCCATGATGACGGCGGCATTGAAACAGAGCAAAGAACTGGGAACCATCGTCACCTCCCACTGCGAGGACTTGAGCATTATCAACGGCGGGATCGTCAACGACGGTGCGGTGTCCAAAGCCCTGGGCGTCAAGGGAATGCACCGCTCCAGCGAGGACACTATCACCGCCCGGGAGATTATTCTGGCGGAAACCAACGATTGTCCGGTGCACATTGCCCATGTCAGCACCCGGCTCAGCGTGCAGCTGATTCGGGAAGCCAAAGCCAGAGGAGCGGACGTCACCTGCGAGACCTGTCCCCACTACTTCTCTATGACCGAAGAAAAGGTATTGAGCCGGGATGCCGATTACCGGATGAATCCCCCTCTGCGAGAGGAAGCGGATCGGGCTGCGGTGCTTCAAGGACTGTTGGACGGCACCATTGACTGCATCGTCACCGACCACGCTCCCCATACCCCGGCGGAAAAAGCGGATTTTCTCAAAGCGCCCAACGGGGTCATCGGTATGGAAACCAGCTTTGCTGCCTCCTATACCTACCTGGTGAAAACCGGAATGATGAGCTTGGCCCAGCTGGTGGAAAAGATGAGCGTCAACCCCGCCCGGCGGTTAAAGATCCCGGCAGGGACTTTGTCGGAAGGAGCGGCGGCGGACATCACCCTGGTGGATTTAAACCGGGACTGGGTAGTCAAGCCGGAAGAACTCCACTCCAAAGCCCGCAACGCTGTTTACAAAGGCATGACTCTTACCGGAAAGGTAATGGCCACCTTCTGCGGCGGGAAATTGGTATACCAGCAAAAGTAAAATAACGATAAACACATAGGACACCAAAACAGAGACAACGTAAGGAAGGAGATTTTCTCATGTCCATGGACCGTTTGATCACTCGCATCCTGGAAACGAAAAACCCCTCAGTGGCGGGCTTAGACCCGAAATTGAGCTATATTCCGGATTTTATCAAAGAAGAAGCTTTTGCCAAGCACGGCAAAAATCTGGAAGGCGCCGCCGCAGCGCTGCTGGCCTTTAACAAAGGTATCATCGACGCCCTCTGCGACATCGTCCCTGCCGTGAAACCCCAGTGTGCATACTATGAAATGCTGGGTTGGCAGGGCGTGAAGGCCCTCAGCGATACCATTGTTTATGCCCAGCAGAAGGGCATGGTGGTAATCATCGACGGCAAGCGCAACGACATCGGCACCACCATGGAGGCCTATGCCGCCGGCCATCTGGGCGTGGCTCAGGTGGAGGACATCTCCCTTCCCGCCTTTGGAGGGGATCTGCTCACCGTCAATGGCTATCTGGGCAGTGACGGGATCAAACCTTTACTGAAAGTCTGCCAGGAACAGAACAAGGGCATCTTTGTGCTGGTGAAGACCAGCAATCCTTCCTCCGGGGAACTCCAGGATCAGTGCATCGACGGTAAACCCATTTACCGGGTCATGGGCGAGTTTTGTGAACAATGGGGCGAACAGCTTCCTGGACAATACGGTTATTCCGGCGTAGGCGCGGTGGTGGGAGCCACCTATCCGGATCAGCTCACCGAACTGCGCAAGGCACTTCCTCACACCTTCTTCCTGGTGCCGGGCTACGGTGCCCAGGGCGGCGGAGCCGAGGGTGTGGCCGGGGCTTTTGATGAAAACGGCTTGGGAGCTATTATCAACTCTTCTCGCGGTATCCTTTGCGCCTGGCAGAAAACCGGCGCAGCGCCGGAGGATTATGCCAAAGCAGCCCGAGAGGAAGCGCTGCGGATGAGGGAGGACCTCTGCCGGGTGATCCCGCCCATGAAAGCACCCGCAGAAGCCCAGTAAAAGGAGGAACGTAATGTTGCAGAACCAGAAAAAAGCGTGGTTGGTGTTGGCCAACGGTATGGTGCTGGAA
>DXWR01000289.1 GCA_019416775.1 Oscillospiraceae bacterium
GCAGGGCGCCCCGCTCCGTTAGACGGACTTTGCCATAGGGTTCCTTGACCAGAAGTCCCCGTTTGGCCAGGACCCCCAGCATCCGGGTTACAGAGGGCTTGGAGACACCCATCCGCCGGGATACTTCCACGGCCGCCACACCGGCATTGCTGCCCATCAGCTCATATACGGCCAGCAGATAACGCAAATTCGTCTGGGTGATATCCATGAGATACGCCTTCCTCCTTGAAAAACCAGGGCGCGGACATTGTCCGCGCCCTATGAGATTATTTGTGATGGCAGTGTTTGCAGTTGGAGCAATCGCCGGAGCAGGATCCTCCGGATTTGTGGGAGCGCCACAAGGAGCGAATGGCCAGCCCCACCACCGCTGCCAGAATCAAGCCCACAATGGCATTGCCGAGAACACCAGGCATGGAATCCACCTCCTGCTTCTTAGCTGCGCGCAGCCGCGGCATTGGCCAGAGGATGGGAAGCTTCCTCGGGGCGGTATCCCCGGCGAACCAGCAGATAGACAATGCCTGCCAGCAGCACCACAGCCGCAATGGTGCCGATGCCGAAGACGGCTTCGCCGGTGATCAGTCCGCCCAACTGGAAGACGATCATGCTGGAAATATAGGCGAACAGGCACATATAGCCGATGGCGGCCAGGGTCCACTTGGGATTGTTCATCTCCCGCTTGATGGCGCCCATGGCGGCAAAGCAGGGGGCGCAGAGGAGGTTGAAGATCATGAAGCTGTATGCGCTCATGGCACCGAAGTCCGCGCCGATGGCGGCCCAGATATCATGGCTGTCCTCCAGCAGGTCGGCGCTGCCGGCATAGTGGTAAAGAACGCCGAAGGTATTGACGACCTCTTCCTTGGCGATCAGACCGGTGATGGTGGCAACAGTAGCCTTCCAGGCCATGTCGCCCACCCAGCCCAGAGGAGCGAAGATCCAGGCTACCGCGTTGCCGATGACGGCCAGCAGGGAATCGTTGTTATCCTCCACGGCCTGCAGTGCGCCGTCCACCACACCGTAGCCCTGCAGGAACCAAAGCACAATGGAGGACAGGAGGATGATGGTGCCGGCACGCTTGATGAAGCTGAAGCCCCGTTCCCATGTGGCCCGCAGCACGTTGCCCATGGAAGGAGTGTGGTAAGCGGGCAGCTCCATGACGAAGGGAGCCGGCTCACCGGCAAAGGCGCGGAACTTTTTGAGCATGATGCCGGAAAGCACCACGGCCGCAATGCCGATGAAAAACGCGGAAGTGGCCACCCAGGGAGATTCGCCGAACACCGCACCGGCAAACAGACCGATGATGGGCATTTTGGCACCGCAGGGAATGAAGCCGGTAGTCATAATGGTCATCTTGCGGTCCCGGTCCTGCTCAATGGTACGGGAAGCCATAATTCCCGGTACGCCGCAGCCAGTGGCCACCAGCATGGGGATAAAGCTCTTGCCGGACAGGCCGAAGCGGCGGAAAATCCGGTCCATGATGAACGCCACACGCGCCATATAGCCGATATCTTCCAAAATGGCCAGCAGGAAGAACAAAACCAGCATTTGGGGAACAAAACCCAGCACTGCGCCCACGCCGGCCACGATGCCGTCCTGAATCAGGCCGTAGAGCCAACCGCTGACGCCCAGGGCGCCCAGAGCGCTGTCCACCAGTCCGGGGACCCATTCGCCGAACAGAATGTCATTGGCCCAATCGGTTCCCATGGTGCCGATGGAGAAGGGGAAGCCGCCCATGGCAATGGCGTAGATGCAAAACATCACACAGGCGAAGATGGGCAGGGCCAGGATCCGGTTGGTCACGATCCGGTCGATCTGATCGGAGACGGAAAGGCTTCCGGCAACGGCTTTCTTTTTCACCGCCTTGGCCACAACCCGGCTGATGTAGGCATAGCGCTGGTTGGTAATAATGCTTTCGGCGTCATCGTCCAGCTCCTGCTCACAGTCCAGGATGTGCTGTTCCAGATGCTGCGCAAGGGTGTCATCCAGCTGGAGGGATTCCAGGACTTTTTCGTCCCGCTCAAAGACTTTGATGGCATACCAGCGCAGGTACCCGTCGTCCACTTTCCCGGCAAGAGATTCCTCGATATGGGCCAGGGCGTGTTCCACACTGCCGGTAAAGACGTGGGGCAGCTCCCGGGACCGCTTGACCGTGGCGGCGGAGACGGCTTTCTGGGCTGCATCGGCGGCACCTTCCCCTTTGAGGGCACTCATTTCCACCACTTCACAGCCCAGGGCCTCGCCCAGCTTGGCAAGGTCGATCTGGTCTCCGTTTTTCCGGACCAGGTCAATCATATTGACTGCAACCACCACGGGGATCCCCAGCTCGATAAGCTGCGTGGTGAGGTAGAGGTTTCGCTCGATGTTGGTGCCGTCTACAATGTTTAAGATGGCGTTGGGCCGCTCACCGACCAGATAGTTCCGGGCGACCACCTCTTCCAGTGTGTAAGGGGACAGGGAGTAAATACCGGGCAGATCCTGAATGATCACATCCTTGCGCCCCTTCAGACGGCCCTCCTTCTTTTCCACCGTGACGCCGGGCCAGTTGCCGACGTACTGGTTGGAGCCCGTCAAAGCGTTGAATAACGTGGTTTTTCCGCAGTTGGGATTTCCTGCCAGAGCAATTTTGATGTCCATGTGTTTCTCCTCTCTGAAGTTAGCAAAAACTAACTTTTGGCGATTTGATGAGGCGGCTGCCGCCGCCTGCCTTAACCCAGAATTTCGATCATTTCAGCGTCACCCTTGCGCACGCTGAGTTCATATCCCCGGACATTGAGCTCCATGGGATCTCCCAGGGGAGCCACTTTGCGGATGAAGATCTCGACACCCTTCGTAATCCCCATGTCCATGATCCGCCGCTTGACAGGTCCTTCGCCATGCAGGCGCTTGACGGTAACAGTTTCGCCTACCTTTGCGTCTTTGAGTGTTTTCATCGTTTTTCGTCTCCTCCTTAAAACATAATCCGGGTTGCCATTGCCTTATTCAGGGCAATCCGGCTGTCTTTCACTTGCAGAATCAGGTTTCCGGCAGCTTCGCTGACCACCGTCACCTGGCTGTCCACGACGAAGCCCAGCTCCGCCAGATGCTGGCGGACATCGTCGCGCCCAGTGATTTTCCGGATTGTGACGGTTTCCCCGATTTTTGCCATCGCCAAAGGCATCATGATGACACGCCCTCCTTGAATTAGATACAACTAACTGATGGTCAAACAAAAAGGTTAGTTAAACCTAACCTCAAATTCGGTTAGACTATACCACACATGGCAGGGGCTGTCAAGTGGCTGTAATGAAATTTTTGGAAAGCACGTGCTGGCACCCAAATGGAGCGTGCCCCCATGCGGTATGGCGTCCGCATGGGGGCACATGAGGGAGAAAGAAGAAGTGAGGAAAGAGTGAGGATAGAACCTTACCAGCGGGCCAGACCGCGGCCCAACTCCCGGCAGGTTTCCTGTCCGTCTGCATCAGGGGATTCGTTGAGGATCAAGCCATC
>DXWR01000029.1 GCA_019416775.1 Oscillospiraceae bacterium
GACGGTTTCCAGCCATCCCGGGGTGGCATTCAAAGCCCTGGGACCCATGCAACGGCGGGTGTATCGGCTGCAAAATCGATACCGGTTACAGATTTTACTCAAATGTCACAATCAGGCGCCCTTCCGCCAATTTTTGCGGGACGCTTTGGAACGGTCCGGCAGGGACAAACGGTTCCGGGGAGTTACCGTGACGGTGGATTTTAACGGCGCTGTGGAAGCATAAATGAAATGGAAGAATCCATTCTACGGAAGAAAGGAAGCATAGGCACAATGGCACTTCGGAAAATTTATCTGGAAAAAGAAGAAATCCTTCATAAGGTGTGCCGCCCGGTCACCGATTTTAATGAACGGCTGTGGCAGCTTTTGGACGATATGGCAGAAACCATGTACCACGCCGATGGAGTGGGCCTGGCGGCTCCCCAGGTGGGAATTCTCCGCCGGGCAGTGGTCATTGATACCGGGGAAGGCCTGATCGAACTGGTCAATCCCAAAATCGTCATGAGTAAGGGAAACCAGCTGGTGGCGGAGGGCTGTTTGTCCTGCCCCGGGGAATACGGCAAGGTAAAGCGCCCTGCCCGGGTGAAGGTGGAGGCCCAAAACCGTTTTGGCGACCCGGTGGAATATGTGGGTACCGATCTGTTGGCCCGGGCTTTCTGCCATGAAATCGACCACCTGGACGGCATTATGTTCAAGGATAAAGTAGTGGAAATGGTGCAGGTGGAGGACTAATCCCCCTGATCGGGAAGGAAGAAAACCAATGAAGGTTGTATTTATGGGTACCCCGGAGTTTGCGGTGCCCTGTCTGGAAGCTCTGGTGGAGGGCGGCTATGACGTCACCGGTGTGGTGACCCAGCCGGATAAGCCTCAGGGCCGGAAAATGAAGCTTGCCCCGCCTCCGGTAAAGGTGCGGGCACTGGAATACAGTATCCCGGTGTTTCAGCCTCAGAAGATGAAGGAAGCAGGGGTGTTGGAGCAGCTTTCCGCTTGGGAGCCGGAAGTGATTATTGTGGTGGCCTACGGAAAGATTCTGCCCAAGGAAATTTTGGAGCTGCCCCAATTCGGCTGCATCAACATCCATGCGTCCCTGCTGCCCAAGTACCGCGGAGCCGGTCCCATCCAATGGAGCGTGCTCAACGGCGAAAGGGAAACCGGAGTCACTTCCATGTATATGGAGCAGGGGCTGGATACCGGGGATATGATTTTAAAAGCATCCACCCCCATTGGAGAAAACGAAACCGCCAGCGAACTGCAAATGCGGCTCAGTCATCTGGGCGCTCAGGTGTTGCTGGACACCTTAAAGCTGGTGGAACAGGGCAATGTGCCTCGCCAAAAGCAGGACGATGCCCTTTCCTGTTACGCCCCCATGCTGGATAAAAGCCTGTCTCCCCTGGATTTTACCAAGCCGGGGAAGGTGATTCACCATCAGATCTGCGGCCTGGCAGATTGGCCCTGCGCCACCGCTAAGCTGGAAGGGAGTACCCTGAAGATTCTCCGCTCGGAGTGGGTGGAACAGGTCCCCGGCCAGCCGGGTGAAATCACAGTTCAGGGCAAGAAACTGCTGGTAGCCTGCGGGGACGGCAGCGGGGTGCATCTGAGTTTGGTGCAGCCTCAGGGCAAAAAGCCTATGACCGATGCCGCTTTCCTCAACGGGCATCCCATTGCTCCGGGGACAAAGTTGGAGTGATCCAGCCGGGTGTATTTTTTGGCATCCCGGAATGAAATGGGTTAACGATACCATTGATGTGCGAAAGATTTCTTTGCGACACTGACACAAAAGGAGTGTTACTATGGGCTTTTTTAACGTGTACTGGGACAGCACCTACTACTACCTGATCTTGGTGGTCCCGGCTTTGCTGATTTCCGTTTGGGCCCAGATCCGGGTAAAATCGGCTTTCAGCCGGTACAGCCAGGTGCATAACAGCCGAGGACTTACCGGTTATCTGGTGGCCCGGCAGATTTTGGACAGCAACGGGTTGCAGCATGTGCGGATTGAGTGCGTTCCCGGTTCCTTGACTGACCATTTTGACCCCACCAAAGAGGTGGTGCGCCTGAGTCAGGCGGTGTACAACTCCCCTTCGGTGGCGGCCATCGGGGTAGCGGCCCACGAATGCGGCCACGCCATCCAGTACCAGCACGGTTATGTGCCGTTAAAGATCCGCAAAGCCATGGTGCCCATTACCAACATCGGTTCTGCCTTTAGCTGGCCCATCGCCTTCATTGGGCTGTTGGTTGGGCTGCCTTGGCTGGTAAACGCCGGGATCTTGTTGTTCGTGATCGTGGTGGTGTTTCAGCTCATCACCCTGCCGGTGGAGTTTAACGCCTCCTACCGGGCTTTGGATATCCTCAAAGACCATCAGATGCTGGCGGAAGGAGAAGAACTCAAGGGAGCGAAAAAGATGTTGACGGCAGCGGCTTTGACCTATGTGGCGGCGCTGTTGGTGAGCATTGCAAACCTGCTGCGGCTGTTGGCGTTGGCCAATAACCGGCGCAGATAAAAAGGAAGTGAAGCCATGGCAGATCCTCAGCGCAAACTGGTGTTCCAGTTGCTGGAAC
>DXWR01000290.1 GCA_019416775.1 Oscillospiraceae bacterium
GTTTTCGATGGTGCACATACCCATGCTCCAACCGGCCTGGCCGATGCTGGAATCGTAGTTCACCAGCATGGGGACTCGTTCCCAGGGACCTTCGCCCAGGTGGTAGTTCACCAAAAAGTCGCCGGGATCCCGCAGCCGCAGGGCGTCGCCGTCCCGTTTGGCGCTGACAATGATGGTGCCGTTTTCGCCGCCTTGGGGAACCCACAGGCAATAGGGCATACTCATCAGGTAGAACCCGTCGGCGGTTTCGATCCGGGTGCCCTTGAAAGCGGGGTCGCCGAAATCCATGCCGTTGTCGGACATCCGGCAGTGGACGTCAAAATAGGGATCTCCTTCCTTGGGGAAGCAGACGATTTCGTAGCACATAAAGTATTTGCCGTTGGGCAGCTTGGTGACAATGGCCATGCCGGGACGGCTCATGCCGTCGGGGATGGCTACCACCAGGTGCTCGTTTTCCCAGGTCTTGCCGCCATCCTTGGAAGAGGTCACCGCCAAGGTCTGGTTCAGGTTGCGGTCGGTGTGGGGACGTTCGTCGGTGAACACCACCGTAATTTCGTTGGCGGCGTTGAGGTAGATAAAGGGTTCCCAAACCGGGCCCAACTCGTCAAAGTTTTGTTCAATGGGAGGACCGCCGGCAGCTACGCTGGAACGGTATTCCCAGGTTTTTCCTTGGTCCCGGCTGATGTAGAACAGCAGCTCGGTGGTTTTGAAATCCAAGGGGATGGAGTTGCCGGCAAAGACAATGGTGCCCGCAGGCAGATCGCCGCACTGCACCGGCAGTTCAAACAGCACCGGCTGGAACCGGATGCCATAGCCGTTTTTGGTGTCCTCCACCTGGCTGTAGGGCTCCCATGTTTTTCCGTGGTCGGTGCTGCAGTAAATGGGGGCTACCGGAGGTTCCTTGATGGTGTAGTAGTCGAAGGTGGCCAGCAGCATTCCGTTTTTCTCTCCTGCATGATGCAGTTCAATGACCCGGGGATACAGCACGCCGCCGCCGTTGTCATAAACGTCTTCTCTTCTGGGAGACATCACGACGCCGAAAAATTCCTTTTCGATTTTCAATGCCATTTTGCATCGCTCCTTTCCGTCTCAGTGATTGCTGGACGTTGTTTGTAACAGTTGGATGGGCATAGCAGTTGGTGAAGTGCATTCTGCGCCATTCTTTTCTCTGATTATACTATAATCTTTTTTGTTTCGCAATAACTTTTGGGCAAAATTATGAAATATTCCTTGACGATACTCTTAAAATAGGGTAGTATAAAAGCAAATCCATGGGAAGAAAGAAACCCTGCTTTCGGAGGCAGCCGTGCGGCGGTTTCCAACGGGATGTATCAATTCAAGCGGATGGGAGGATGTCAAATGATTCTTTACGTGGACGCAAAGGCCGCTCGGGAGGGCAACGGCACTCAAGAAATGCCCTATAAGTACATCAACGATGCAGCCCAAGCTGCCCTGCCCGGCGATGAAATTTTGGTGGCGCCGGGCGTGTATCGGGAATACGTGAATCCGAAACACGCCGGTCGGGAAGACGCCCGGATCACCTACCGCAGCGCCCAGCCTTTGGGAGCGGTGATTACCGGAGCGGAAGAGGTAAAGGATTGGCAGTTGTATCAGGATACGGTGTGGGTCTGCCGGATCCCCAATACGGTTTTTGGGGACTATAACCCCTACACCACCTTTGTATACGGCGACTGGTACTTTGCCGGAAAGACCAAGCACACCGGCGCGGTGTTCCTCAACGATAAAATGATGTACGAAGCCTCCAGCTTGGAGGATTGCTTGGAAGCTAAGCCGTCGGAATGCTCCTGGGAGCCGGAATTTTCGGTGTATCAGTGGTTTTCCCGGCAGGATGGGGAGGAAACGGTGATCTATGCCAACTTCCAAGGGAAAAATCCCCGGGAGGAAAAGGTGGAGATCAATGTGCGCCGGGAATGTTTTATGCCTTCTGAAACCGGAATTGGATACATTACCGTCAGCGGTTTTCGCATCGACAAAGCCGCCACCACCTGGGCCCCTCCCGCCGCCTATCAGGACGGCATGATCGGGCCCCACTGGTCTAAGGGCTGGATCATTGAAGATTGTGAGATCAGCAACAGCAAGTGCGCCGGGATTTCCCTGGGGAAATATCTGGATCCGGACAACGACCATTATTTTACCACCAAACACGTGAAAAGCCCCACCCAGATGGAGCGGGACGCGGTCTGCCGGGGACAGTATCACGGCTGGCTGAAAGAAAAGGTGGGCAGTCACATCATCCGCCGCTGCAACATCCACCACTGTGAACAAGGGGGCATCATCGGCCGGATGGGCGGGGTGTTCTCCCTGATTGAGGACAACCATATTCATCACATCAACAACATGATGGAGCTGGGCGGCGCTGAGATTGCCGGAATTAAGATGCACGCCGCCATCGACGTCACCTTCCGCCGCAATTACATCCATCACTGCACCATGGGCATTTGGTGCGACTGGGAAGCCCAGGGCACCCGGATCACCCAAAATCTCTTCCACCACAACCAGCGCCCCGCGTTTGCCAAACAGCTGGTGGGAGGCATGATGTGCCAGGATCTCTTTGTGGAGGTGGGCCACGGCCCCACCCTCATTGACAACAATATCTTCCTGTCCGATGTCACTCTGCGGATGGCGACTCAGGGGGTGGCTATGGTGCATAACCTGATCTGCGGCGCCTTTACGGTGGTGGGCGGCGGAACCGGTCCCCGCTATAC
>DXWR01000291.1 GCA_019416775.1 Oscillospiraceae bacterium
CTACACCACTTTGGTATATGGAGGAACCTTTACCAAGGAAGAATGGAAGCAGCTTTGGAAGCATTATTGAATCCCTAAAAAATGGAACAAGGAGCCGTTTATGGAAGAATTAAAATCGATTCTGGAAAAATTCACAGCATCGGGTTGGGATTTGATCGCAAAGCCGGCACAAGCATGGCTTTATGGCAGCGACAACAAAGAGGCTTTGATCACTGCCATAAAGCAAGCAGATCAGGAATGCGGCCGTTGCGGGTGTGAGTTGGACCCATTGTATCCTCGGGCATTGGAATTGCTGCAGCAACGTTAAAAACGCAATCCAACTTAAAAATGGAAACAAACAAAATATCCGGACGCTCCCATTCACGAGAACGTCCGGATGAATTTTTATTTCATGTTACAGTAGAATTCAGTCGTCCAACTTGCAGACAGGAACCACCCAGCCGAAAGGATCTTCGATTTTGCCCCACTGAATGCCGGTCATGGTGTCGTACAGCATCTGGCTGATGGGCCCGATCTTTTCATCGTGGATGCGCATCACCAAATCTTTGTACTTCAGTTCTCCAATGGGAGAGATGACAGCGGCGGTGCCGGTGCCGAAAGCTTCCTTCAGCTGGCCGTTTTTGTAAGCTTGTACCACTTCTTCAATGTCCAGCTGCCGTTCGGTAACCTTGTAGCCCTTATGCCGCAGCACTTCCAAAGCGCTCTTCCGGGTGATACCGGGAAGAATGGTGCCGTCCAGTTCCGGGGTGACCACTTCATCTCCCAGCACAAACATCACGTTCATGGCGCCTACTTCACCCACATATCTGTGGTGAATGGCGTCCAGCCACAGCACCTGGGAGTAGCCCTGTTCTTCCGCCACTTCCTGGGCTTTCATAGAAGCCGCATAGTTGCCGCCGGTCTTGACGTGACCGGTGCCGCCACGGACGGCACGGACGAAATTGGTTTCCACGTAGATCTTGACGGGAGCCAGTCCGCCTTCGTAGTAAGCGCCGGAGGGGGACATGATGATGAAGAATTTATAGTCGGTGGAGGTATGAGCCCCCAGGTTGCGCTCAGTGGCGATCATAAAGGGACGGATGTACAAGGAAGCGCCATAGGTTTTGGGCACCCACTCTGCATCCAGTTCCACCAGGGCCTTCAATGCCTTGACACAGAAGTCCACGTCAATCTTAGGCATACAGATCCGGTCACAAGAGGTATTCATCCGCTTGAAATTTTCTTCCGGGCGGAAGAGCTGCACCACTCCGTCGGCAGTGCGGTAAGCCTTCAAGCCTTCAAAGACTTCCTGGCTGTAGTGCAGGCAGTTGGCGGCAGGGCTCAGCGGAACATCCTGGAAGGGAAGGATTTTGGCGTCGTGCCAACCGTTTTCCTGATCCCAATCCATCATAAACATATGATCCGTAAAGATGTGTCCAAATCCCAGCTTGCTGTCATCAGCAGGACGGGCTTTGGGTGTTTTGGTTTTTTCCACGGTGAATTCCATGCAAAAGCATCTCCATTTCCGGTATTCTGATTCAGCTATTATTATAGCAACCTTGTTTTAATTTTACAACTGCTTTTTTGCTTCCAAAACCATTTTTTGGTTTTTTCGCCATTTTTGCCCTGAAATCCAATCTGAAGTTTGGATTCTTCCAAAACAAAGGAGAAAAACCGACAAATTCAAAGAAACGAAAGGATTTTCGTTGCACGGGAAACGACAGCAGTGTATAATTGGGAGAACAGCGATCTCCAAAAGAGAAAAACAAGTCTGTTTTCCCTTGGTGGGAGAATAAAATAAAGGAAAGCAACGGGAAAGGAGTTTACTGCATGGGTTGGCTGGAATTGGTGATGATTGCCATTGGGCTGAGCATGGACGCCTTTGCGGTGAGTTTATGCAAGGGGCTGAGTTTGGGAAAGGTAAATTGGAAGCACTGTTTGAAAGCAGGACTGTACTTTGGGGGCTTTCAGATGGGGATGCCCATTTTGGGCTACTATCTGGGCAGCAGCTTTTCCTGGCTGATCCAGTCGGTGGATCACTGGATTGCCTTCGGACTGCTGGCCGTCATCGGCGGCAACATGATCCGGGAGAGCTTTCACGAGGAAGAATGTCCCGATCCCTCCATGGGGGTGAAAGCGATGCTGCTGTTAGCCATAGCCACCAGCATCGATGCGTTGGCAGTGGGCATTTCCTTTGCCTTTTTGCAGATGGAGCACATCTGGCTGAGCTGCGGGCTTATCGGCATCATCACCTGTGTGCTGTCCATGATCGGCATCAAGTTGGGCAGTGTGGCAGGCTCCAAGCGGCAGTCTTTGGCGGAACGGATCGGAGGAATTATTTTAATCCTCATCGGCGTCAAAATTTTGCTGGAGCATTTGGGGATTTTGCCCTTTTAAGACACAAACCGAAACACAGAGAAAAGAAGTGAAACGATGAGTCAATATTCCAGCCGCAATTTGACGGAATTTGAGTTCCACGATGCCTGGGCGGAACAGATCCGTTGGGAAAACGGCGTCCTGACCTGTCGGGTGAAGCAGTGTAACCTTCACGCTTCCGCTCCGGAAAACCCCTATCCCCAGGACATGGAACTGAAAGACAAGGGACCGGCTTGGCAGGTAAATTTTCGCTCCGGCTCTTGACTTTTTCCCTACTCTTGCGGTATAATAACAAAAACCAAACCAGAAAACGCTGTGAAAAGGAAAGTACATCGTCCGGCGTCTTTTTCAGAGAGCTGCTCCCCGGCTGCAAGGGCGGCAAAGACCAAGCGGTGGAAAATGGCCTTGGAGCGACGCACCGAGGGGAAATTCCCTTAGGCTGCGGCGGGTGTGCCCGTTACAGCACTGCGCTGTGTCAGCAGCTACAGAGGCCGGAGCATTCCGGTAAATCAGGGTGGTACCACGAAGAAGTTCTTCTCTCGTCCCTGGACCAATGGGTTCAGGACGGGAGTTTTTTCTTTTTCCCGCCCAAAACAAAAAAGGAGTTTTGATGATGAAACCCGAAAACAACTACTACATTACCACCGCCATTGCCTACACCTCCCGCAAGCCCCACATCGGCAACAGCTATGAGATCGTCCTCACCGATGCCATCGCCCGGTATCAGCGGCTGCTGGGCAAAAACGTCTTCTTCCAAACCGGCACCGACGAACACGGCCAAAAGATCGAAGAGCTGGCGGAAGCGGCCGGCATCTCCCCCAAAGCCTATGTGGACGGGGTGGCCGGAGAGATCAAGTCTTTGTGGGATTTGATGAACTGCTCCTATGACAAATTCATCCGCACCACCGACCCGGAACACGAAGCGGTGGTGAAAAAAATCTTCAAAAAGCTCTACGACCAGGGCGACATCTACAAAAGCGAATACGAAGGCTGGTACTGCACCCCCTGCGAAAGCTTCTGGACCGAGACCCAGCTGAAGGACGGCTGCTGCCCCGACTGCGGACGGCCGGTGAAAAAGACCAAGGAGGAAGCCTATTTCTTCCGGATGAGCAAGTACCAGGACCGGTTGATGCAGTATATTGAGGACCACCCGAACTTCATCCAGCCGGAAAGCCGGAAGCGGGAGATGGTGAACAACTTCCTCAAACCCGGTTTGCAGGATCTGTGCGTTTCCCGGACCTCCTTTACCTGGGGCATCCCGGTGGACTTTGATCCTAAGCACGTGATCTACGTTTGGATCGACGCCTTGACCAACTATATCACCGGCATCGGCTACGATCCCGACGGCAGCAGCCCTCAATTTGAACAATTCTGGCCGGCAGACGTCCACATCATCGGCAAGGACATCCTCCGGTTCCACACCATCTACTGGCCCATTATGCTGATGGCCTTAGACTTGCCTCTGCCCAAGCAGGTGTTCGGCCACCCCTGGCTGCTGTTCAGCCAGGAAAAGATGAGTAAGAGCCGGGGCAATGTGATTTACGCTGACGATCTCTGCCGCCACTTCGGGGTGGACGGGGTTCGGTACTACCTGCTGAAGGAAATGCCCTTCGGCAGCGACGGCTCCATCACCTACGAAACGGTAATTGCCCGTTATAACTCCGATCTGGCCAACACTTTGGGCAATCTGGTCAACCGCACCGTGGCCATGACCAACAAGTATTTCGGGGGCAAAGTCTCCCGTCCTGCAGCCGGAGATGAACTGGACGCCCAGCTCACCGGATTGGCGGAATCTACCATCGGAGAATACCACAAGCTGATGGCTGGATTCCGGGTGGCGGACGCCTTTGAAGCCATTTTGAATTTGGCCCGCCGCGCCAACAAATATATCGACGAAACCGCTCCCTGGGCCCTGGCCAAAGACGAAGCCAATCGGGACAAACTGGAAGGGGTACTGTACCGGCTGCTGGAAGTGATCCGGTATCTGGGTGTGCTGCTCCAGCCCTTTCTGCCCGACACCGCAGAAAAGATCTTCGCCCAGATCGGCAGCCAGACCAAGACTTTGGACAGCTTAAACTCCTTCGGAGCAGAAGAAGGCTATGCTGTGGGCAAGGCAGAACCCCTCTTTGCCCGAATTGACGAAGCCAAAAAGCTGGCGGAACTGGAAGAAGAAGCCAAGGCCAAAGCGCCCAAGGAAGAAAAGAAGGAAGAGGTGCCCGGCGTTGCCCAGATCGGCATTGAGGACTTTGCCAAGGTGGAACTGCGGGCTGCCAAAATTACCGCCTGCGAACCCATCCCCAAGGCCAAGAAACTGCTGAAGCTCACCCTGGACGACGGCACCGGTACCCCCCGGACGGTGGCCAGCGGCATTGCCCCCTGGTACAAGCCGGAAGAACTGATGGGCAAAACCATCATCGTGGTAGCCAACCTGAAGCCTGCCAAGCTCTGCGGTGTGGAAAGCAACGGCATGATTTTGGCGGCGGACTGCCCCGGCGGTCAGGTGAAGGTGCTGTTCTTGGACGATGCCATCCCGGCAGGGAGCAAGATTCGGTAAGTGCATCCTGCGGGGGGTCACCCCAGAATCCACTGTGTGGGATTCGTACCCCCACCATTCCTTCGAAAAAACAATCTTCGATCTTATTTTTCTAAAAGGCCGGACCGAAAACTTTCAAATTAGGAGGCTGCGCCATGTCTATCCAAAACATCTTCGACTCCCATGCCCACTACAACGACGGCCGCTTTGACGCGGACCGGGAGGAACTGTTTGCTTCCCTGCCTCAAAACGGGGTGCGGCGCATCCTCCACATGGGCTGCGACTATGCCACCTCGTTGATTGGCCTGGAGTATCAAAAAGCTCACCCGGACCTCTTTTTCGCCGCGGCGGGGCTCCATCCGGAGGACATCCCCCAAACCGGCTGGGAAGAGGAACTGGCCCGCATTGCCGCTTTGGCTGAAACACCGGAAGTGGTCTGTGTGGGGGAGATCGGCCTGGACTATTACTGGGACGCTTCCCGAAAAGAGCTGCAAAAGCAAGTGTTTGCCGCTCAGTTGGAGCTTGCCAACCGCTTAGGCAAGCCGGTGAGCGTCCACAGCCGGGAAGCCACCGGGGACTGCATGGAACTGCTGACCAAATACAAGCCCAAAGGGGCGCTACACTGTTTTTCCGGCTCGGCGGAAACTGCCAAAGAGGTGGTAAAGCTGGGGATGTACCTGGGATTCACCGGGGTGCTCACCTTCCCCAACTCCAAAAAAGCCCGGGCCGCAGTGGAAGTGATCCCCATGGACCGGCTGCTGCTGGAAACCGACGCCCCCTACATGGCGCCGGTGCCCTGCCGGGGTCGTCGATGCGACAGCTCCATGATCGCCCACACCGCCGCCGTGATGGCAGAAATCAAGGGCGTATCCACCCAGGAAATGGTGGATCAATGCACCAAAAACGCCTACACCATGCTGGGCATAGACCCACAATAACCAAAGGAGAAAAGCCATGACCTTAGAAACCCCTCGGCTGCTCCTCCGTCCCTGGGAGGAGAGCGATGCCCAGGATCTCTTTGAATACGCCAAAGACCCCCGGGTGGGACCCGTTGCCGGGTGGCCGGCCCATGAAACGGTGGAAACCAGCTTAGAAACCATCCGCACCGTCTTTGCGGTGCCCTATGTATTTGCGGTGGTGCCCAAGCAGGTGGAAAAGCCGGTGGGAGCCATCAGCTTGCAGCTTGGAAAAAACAGCAATTTCCCCCTGCCGGACACGGAAGGGGAGATCGGCTACTGGATCGGCGTCCCCTATTGGGGGCAGGGCTACATCCCGGAAGCGGTGAAGGAACTGCTTCGCTGGGGCTTTGCCGACCTGCAACTGGAAAAAATCTGGTGCGGCTACTTTGAAGGCAACGAAAAATCCCGGCGGGTCCAGGAAAAATGCGGCTTTACCTACCACCACACCAACCGGGACGTTCCCTGGCCTTTGACCGGGGACACCCGCACCGAACACATTTCCTGCCTGACCCGGCAGGACTGGGCGGCAGGCCGGCAGGAAAAGCCGCTTCACGATTAACAACAGACAAAGGAGACGTTATGCATACCAAAGATCTATTTTTACGCCCCTATCCCACCTTTTCCTTAGAGGTATTCCCGCCCAAAACCAAGAGTTCGGTGGAAACCATCTACACCACCCTCAGCGGTTTAAAAGGGCTGCCGGTGGATTTTATTTCGGTGACCTACGGCGCTGGAGGCAGCGACACCCAAAAGAATAAAACCTGCGAAATTGCCAGTCTCATCAAGCGGGAATACGGCATTGAACCGGTGGCCCACCTGACCTGCGTGTCCTCCACCCGGGAAGAGCTGAAAGCTACCTTGTCCCAGCTAAAGGAAAACGGCATTGAAAACATCCTGGCTTTGCGGGGGGACATTCCCCAAGGGGTGGAGCCGAAACACGACTTTTATCACGCCAACGAGCTGGCCAGCTTTATCAAAGCCCACTATCCCGAATGCAACCTGTTGGGGGCCTGCTACCCGGAAGTCCATTCTGAGGCAAAGGATATGGATCAGGACATTCAAAACCTGAAGCACAAGGTGGACGCCGGGGTAAGCCATCTCATCACCCAGCTGTTTTTCGACAACAGCCACTTCTATTACTTTTTGGAAAAGCTTCGGGCAGCAGGGGTGGACACCCCGGTGGAAGCGGGAATTATGCCTCTGACCACCGTCAGCCAGGTTCAGCGGATGGTGAGCATGTGCGGCGCCAGCGTGCCCAACGAACTGAGCACTCTGGTCAACCGCTATGCCGATTCCCCGGAAGATTTGGCCAAGGCAGGCACCGACTACGCCTTAAACCAGATCTACGACCTCATCCGCCACGGAGTGGACGGCATCCATCTCTACACCATGAATAATGTGACCCTGGCCCAGACGGTGACCAAGGCGGTGCTTCCCGCTATGGGGAGAAGTCTATAATGCAGCAGATTATCACCCAGTTGGATCGGCAGGAGATTTTGCGGTATCTGGGATGGAAAGGGGGAACCCTTACTCCTCAGATGGAGCAGCTTCTGGATGAGTGCATCCAATCCACCCTGAACACCATCCGCCCCGCCTACCGCTATCAGCCCTTCCCGTTGGAGATTACTTCCCAGGGAATTGCCGTCACCGGCACCGGACTGGTGCTGACAGGAACTTCCATTGCCCGGCATTTAGAGGGGTGTCACAGCGTTTACCTCTTGGCGGGAACCATTGGTCTCGCCCACGAACAGCTTTTGCGCAAAACCATGCTCACCCGGCCGGATGCCGGAGTGGTGCTTGACAGCTGCGGCTCGGCGGCGGCGGAAGCGGTGGCAGAATTGGCGGACCAGGAAATTCAAGCCCAGGTTACCGCCCAAGGGAAGTTCTGCACCCCCCGGTTCAGCCCGGGATACGGGGATCTGCCCTTAACCTGCCAACAACCCCTGCTGGATGCCCTGCGGGGACTGCAGACCTTGGGCATGACGGTAAACAGCGGCGGGCTACTCTCCCCCAACAAATCGGTAACCGCCATCATCGGGGTGCGGGATACTCCAACCACCCAAACTCTTTCCCCCTGTGACGCCTGTCTGAAACGGGGAGACTGCGAATTTCGAAGGAGGAATCAGGTTTGCTACCAATCCAAACAAGGCTGAAAGAAGGAGGCTTTCTGCTGCTGGACGGGGCCATGGGCACCATGCTTCAAGCAGCGCAGGCCCCCATGGGCAAAGTGCCGGAAGCCTTAAACATCACTCATCCGGAACTGATCCGCTCCATCCACCAAAGCTATCTGGAAGCAGGGGCTGAAGTAATTTACGCCAACACCTTTGCCGCCAATCCCTACAAAGTTCAGGACTGCCCTTATTCCTCCACCCAGCTTATCCAGGCCGGGGTAAAGCTGGCCAAGGAAGCGGCAGACAGCCAAGCCTGGGTGGCGTTGGATTTGGGTCCTATCGGGGAAATGCTGGCGCCCAACGGCAGCCTATCCTTTGACACCGCCTATGGCTACTACCGGCAGATGGTGCTGGATGGCGCCGCCGCTGGAGCGGATCTGGTGGTGCTGGAAACCATGACCGATCTGCTGGAGCTGAAAGCGGCCCTGTTGGCGGTGAAGGAAAACAGCCATCTGCCTGTATTCTGCACCATGACCTTTGAGGAAAACGGCCGGACCTTTGCGGGGGTCAGCGTGGACTGCGCCGCCATCACCTTGGAAGGGCTGGGCGCCGACGCCATCGGCATCAACTGTTCTTTGGGGCCGGCGGAGATCCTGCCCCTAATTCAACAGATGGCAAACTATACCTCCCTGCCCCTGATCGTGAAAGCCAACGCCGGGCTGCCGGATCTGAATACCGGAGCCTACAACGTGACAGCAGAGGACTTCTGCCAAGGTGCACAAGCGTTCCTCCGCAGCGGCGTCACCATTTTAGGGGGATGCTGCGGTACCACCCCGGCGTATATTCGCAAACTGCGCACTCTGCTGAACCAAAGCCAACCGGTGAAGCGGGAAGTCAAGCGGGCCAGCCGCCTCTGCTCCGCCAGCCGAATGGTGGAGGTAGACCGGGTGCGGATGATCGGAGAACGGATCAACCCCACCGGCAAAAAGAAATTCCAGCAAGCCTTACGGGATCACAACATGAGCTACCTGCTCACCCAAGGGCTGGAACAGGCCCAGGTAGGAGCAGAAATTTTAGACGTCAACGTAGGCCTGCCGGACATCGACGAAACCGCCATGATGGTAGAGGTGATAGGCCAGCTCCAAAGCGTGCTGGATCTGCCCTTGCAGCTGGATTCCTCCCACCCGGAAGTCATCGAAGCAGGACTGCGGATCTACAACGGCAAGCCCATCGTCAATTCCGTCAACGGGGAGCCGGAAGTGCTTCAGCGCATCCTGCCTTTGGTAAAGAAGTACGGCGCCGCTGTGGTGGGCCTGACCATGGACAAGAACGGCATTCCGGAAACGGCGGAAGAACGGCTGGAAATCGGGAAACGGATTGTTGCCGCCTGTGCCTCCTACGGCATTCCCAAAGAGGACGTCTATCTGGACTGCTTGACCCTCACCGTTTCGGTGCAGCAGAAGGAAGCCTTGGAAACCCTAAAGGCAGTGCGTTTGGTGAAGGAGCAGCTTGGGGTGAAGACGGTGCTGGGGGTGTCCAACATCTCCTTCGGCCTGCCGGATCGGGAAGTGATCAACACCACCTTCCTCACCCTGGCCATGGAAGCGGGGCTGGATCTCCCCATTCTAAATCCCAACAACGCCGCTATGGTGGGGGCGGTGGACGCCTTCCACCTCCTCACCGGCAAGGATCTGGGCGGAGAAGCCTTCCTGGCCCGCCATGCCGGACAAAAACCGGCAGCGCCCCAAACCCAGGCTGCTGCTCCTGCTCAAACCGGCAAGGAAGGGCTGTATCAGGCAGTGCTGGCAGGGCTGAAAGACCAGGCTGGAAGCCTCTGCAAGGAGCTGTTAGGCACCATGGCTCCCATGGAAGTGGTCAACCAGGTGCTGATTCCCGCCCTGGACCAAGTGGGGGCGGAATTTGAAACCGGCAAGCTGTTTTTACCCCAGCTCATCCAATCCGCCACCGCCGCCCAGGCCTCCTTCGAGCAGATCAAGGATTACCTGGCCGCCCATCCCGATCCGGAAGCCAAGGTGCAGAAAGAAAAGATCATTCTGGCTACGGTGGAAGGAGACGTCCACGACATCGGCAAGAACATCGTTAAGGTGATCCTGGAAAACTACGGTTACCCGGTGATCGATTTGGGTAAGGATGTGCCGGTGCAGAAGGTGGTGGAGGCAGTGCGGCAGCACGGCGCCAAACTGCTGGGGCTTTCCGCTCTCATGACCACCACTGTGGCCAACATGGAAAAGACCATTCAGGCAGTGCGCGAGGCCGGCCTTCCCTGCACCATTATGGTGGGAGGCGCAGTACTGACCCCGGACTACGCCAAAAAGATCGGGGCGGATTACTACGCCAAGGACGCCAAACAAAGCGCAGACATTGCAAAAAAAGTGCTGGGAGGATAAACCGTTCGGCATAATATAGACAAAAAAGTGAAAGCCAGGGCCGCACAAGCCTTGGCTTTTCTTTGAGGCGAGAAGATGACGATGTAATCTCCTCTGTATCTTTTTCGCTGCCGGACTGGGACAGCGGAAAAAGCATCCGTTAAAATTGGAAATGATTTTTCTCTTTTGATAACCAAATAGTTATCAT
>DXWR01000292.1 GCA_019416775.1 Oscillospiraceae bacterium
TACATACTCCGGTCAAACTCATGCAGGGTCATGGGCGGCTCCCTTCTGGGGAACTTCCAGGGTGATCCGGCCTAATTTGCCCCCTCGGAACTCATCCAGCACGGTGGCAGCGGCCCGCTGCAGGTCGATTTCCCCGCCGGGCAGCAGCATTCCCCGCTTTTTGCCGATGGCCAATAGCAGCCGGTAACCGTCCAGCGGCGCCAGTTCTCCTTCTTCCAATTTATACCGGGCCGCCAGCAGCTTGGCGTAGCCGCCCTCCTTCAAAAAAGCCAGCAGCCGCATAACCAGCAGCTGGGTGTCGATGATCTCGTCCTTCACCGCCCCGGTAAAGGCCAGCCGTTCTCCCACCAGGGGATCTTCAAACTTGGGCCACAGCACCCCGGGCATATCCAACAGCTCCGCGTCCTTTCCCAAAGGCACCCACTGCTGAGCCCGGGTCACGCCGGGACGGTCCTCCACCTTGGCCCGCTTGCCCCCGGCCAGGCGGTTGATCAGGCTGGATTTCCCCACGTTGGGGATGCCCACCACCATCACCCGGATGGGCTGCCCCACCAGGCCCCGCTTTTTCCGCCGCTCCAACAGGTCCTTCAGCAGGGTGCGGAGCATGGGCAGGATGCGATTGACGTTCTTGCCGGTTTTGCAGTCGCAGGCCAAGGTGGCGATGCCTTTGCTTTGATAGTAGGAAAGCCACTTGGCGGTGACCTCCGGGTCGGCGTAATCCGCTTTATTCAGCAGCAGCAGCCGGGGCTTGTTATTTAACCACTTGTGCAGCTCCGGGTTGCGGCTGGAAGCGGGGATTCTGGCGTCTGCCAGTTCCACCACCACATCCACCTGCCGCAGATGCTGGGTAATCAGCCGCCGGGTCTTGGCCATGTGCCCCGGAAACCACTGGATAGAGGGGGTGTCCAAGGGCCGCTGTTCCAGCTCCTCATAGATGTTTTGCTCTTCCATATCCTTCTCCTACCAAATTTAATCCACGGCGCCGAACCGGTCCAAGGGCAGCAGCCGGAAAATCACTTCCCCAAACACATCGTTCAGGTCGATCATGCCGATTTCCGCGTACCGGCTGTCCAGGGAGTTGTTGCGGTTGTCCCCCATGACGAAGATGTGCCCTTCCGGCACGGTGCAGGGGAAGTCAATCAGGCTGCCGGAGTGGGCGTTGGTGGGGGTGTTGACGTAATCTTCCTCCAATGCCACCCCGTCCACATACACCACGCCGGCGTCAAAGTCGATGTCCACCGTTTGTCCCGCCACCGCAATGCAGCGCTTGATCAGCGGTTCCTGTCCCTCGTCCCGGTTGATCACCACAATGTCCCCCGGTTCTACATGATAAAAGAGGGACGAGGTCACCAGCCGGTCCCCATCCTGCAGGGTGGGCACCATGGAGGTGCCGTCCACCTGGACTTCCTGGAACAGGTAGGTCAACACCACAATGGCTAAAATCATACAGAACAGGGTGGTCTCCACCCAATCAAAAAACTCCTCTACCGCCCCGCTCCATCTGTGCCGGGACTGTTTGGACGTTGCTCGTTGCGCCATGGCTCTCTACTCCTCGATACGGTGAAATGAAAAACAAAAAGGGGAACAGCAGATCACCTACCGTCCCCCTCTGTTGCTTGGTCCGATTACAGACGCTCTTTGACCTTAGCAGCCTTGCCCACACGGTCGCGCAGGTAGTACAGCTTGCTGCGGCGCACTTTACCCATCCGGACAACCTCAACCTTTTCCACGTTGGGGCTGTGCAGGGGGAAGACACGCTCGATACCGCAGCCGTAAGCGACACGGCGCACGGTGAAGGTTTCCGCCACACCGCCGTGACGCTTGGCGATGACAGTGCCTTCAAAGATCTGAATCCGCTGCTTGTCGCCTTCCTTGATGCGGCAGTGCACTTTGACCTGGTCGCCCACTTCAAACTTGGGGGCTTCTGCCTTCAGGCTGCCGTTGCTGATGAGTTCCAACTGGTTCATACAATACTTCCTCCAAAACTGTAGTTCAGACATTCGTACTGCCCTTGGGCACAGAGGACTGTCCGCTTTCATGATCTCCATGAAACCCCATCCCTTTATCGGAATCACAAAGGGCGGCATTCCAATACTTGTACATCATACCACAGCGCATTGGAAAATGCAAGAACTATTTTTTTGAAATTTTTCGTCAGATCCGCCTTGGAGTAAACCCCTGGTAAAGGGAATGCAAACACGGTGCAAAACCCCCGGTTTTCCAAGGAAGAACGGTTGCAATTTGAAAATGGCTGTGCTATAATGACTGCAAAAAGCAGTCATTACGGTTCCCGCTTTGCCGCCCAAAATCAGGGGCGGCATTTCACCTGAAGGTGAAAACCAGCGGAACCCAACGGTTGCTTTAATGGTATAGGAAATCCGTAAATCGGTATTTTTCCGTTGGCAAATTGACGGTAAAAGGAGGAAGCATCCATGAGTCCCGACCCTTGCGGCCGAAGGTATTTTTCATCACTCCATGGGAAAGATGGGGCTGTGGCTGCTTTTGCCCATTTGCGGTAAAGGCCGGCTTTCCTTTCCTGTGGAAAGGAGGCAGGTTATGATTGATTTTTACTATTCTGAAAACGGCAGGGTCAAGCCCATCGATCACTTCACCAGCGGCTGCTGGGTCAGCGTCATCGACCCCACCCCTGGGGAACTGGACTACCTTACCGACGAAATGGGCCTGGAAGAGGATTTCGTCAAGTCCGCCTTGGACGAAGAGGAAACCTCCCGGGTGGAAAAAGAAGACGACCAGACTTTGGTGATTGTGGACATCCCCTTAAAGACCAAAGACGACGACAAAGCCACCGTGGTGTACGAAACCATGCCTATGGGCATCATCACCACCGACAAGGCGCTGATCACCGTCTGCATCCGGGAAAACCCCTTGATCAACGAGCTCAGCTCCGGGTATCTGAAAAACACCGACACCCAGCTGAAAACCCGGTTTTTGCTCTCCATCCTGCTCCGGGCGGCGGCCCAGTATCTGTGGTATCTGAAGCAGATCGACAAATCCTCCTCGGACCTGCAGATCAACCTGAGCAAGAGCATGAAAAACAGCGAGCTGATCCAGCTGTTGGGGCTGCAAAAATCCTTGGTGTACTTCTCCACCTCCCTAAAAGCCAACGAAATCACCCTGGAAAAGATCCTCCGGGGCCGTGTCATTAAGATGTATGAGGAGGACGAAGAGCTGCTGGAGGACGTGATCATCGAAGTCAAGCAGGCCATCGAGATGAGCTCCATCTATTCCAACATTTTGACCGGCACCATGGAAGCCTTCGGCTCGGTGACCAGCAACAACCTAAACAACGTGATGAAGCTTTTGACCTCCATCACCGTGCTGATGGCCATCCCCACTATGATCTATTCCTTTTACGGCATGAACGTGGAAGGGCTGCCGGGCACGGCCAGCATCTGGCTGCCGGTGGTATTGAGCATCGTGGCCACCGCCTTGGTGGCGCTGCTGCTGGCAAAATTTAAGATGTTTTGACCTTCTCGGCTGCCCCGAACCGGGCAGCCGTTTTTTACATTTCTCTTCTTTTTATAAGGCGTTGGCCCAACCGGCCCAAGCCATCCAAAACAGAATTTTCAAAGAAAGGACATCCCTATGCGTTACGAAGCCATCCTCTTTGATTTAGACGGCACCCTCACCGACTCCTACGAAGGCATCACCCGGTGCGTGGAATACGCCCTGTCCCAGTGCGGCATTTTAGTGGAGGACCGCAGCCGCCTGCGCTGCTTCATCGGCCCCAACCTCATCGACTCCTTCCAGCAGTTTTACGGCATGGATGAGCAGCAGGCCGCCTTTGCGGTGGAACAGTACCGGGAGCGGTATCGGGACACCGGCATCTACGAAAACGCCCTCTACCCCGGCATCCGGGAATGCCTGGAACATTTAAAGGAAGAGGGAATGCTGCTGGCCATTGCTTCCAGCAAACCGGCGGTGTTTGTCAAGCGGATTTTGGACTATTTCCAGGTAGCCCATTTATTTGACGTGGTGGTGGGCACCGAGCTGGAAGGCCGGATCCTGAATAAGCCGCAGCTCATCGCCCGGGCCAGAGACCTGTTGGGCTGCTCCGACTGCGTGATGGTGGGGGACCGGTCCATGGACGCGGTGGGTGCCCAGCAAAACCAGATGGACTTCATCGGGGTGACCTACGGCTTCGGGGGTTACGAAGAGCTCAGGGAATACCCCCATGTGTACCTGGCGGACGACGTGGAGGAGCTGGAGGAGTACCTGCTGTCATGATCCTTCCGGTGGACCAGCAGCGGTTTGCGGCGGCCTGTGAATGGGCGGCCAATCACCCCACCCCCGGCGTAGGGGGACTGGGGGAAAAAAGCACCCACCGGGCGCTGAAATACTATTTTCTCCCCCGGGAAAACTGCCACGAACAAAAGGTAGGAAGCTTTGTGGTGGACGGCTTGAGCGAAGAGGGGATTTTGGAGATTCAGTCCCGGAACCTCTACACCCTGCTGCCCAAGCTGCAAGCCTTTCTGGAAAAATACCCGGTGACGGTGGTGTACCCGGTGGTGGTGCAGGCCCAGATCCTTTGGCTGGACCCGGTCACCGGAGAAGCGGTGAGCTGGGGCAAACGCAGCCGGCGGTGCGGGGTCAACGGGGTACTGCCCCAGCTGTACGGGCTGCGGAAGCTGCTGACCCATCCCCACCTGCGGATTGCCGCCGTCACCCTCACCCAGCGGCAGCTTCGGAAGCTGGACGGACGGGGAAAAGAGAAAAAGATCCACGCCACCAAGCTGGACAACATTCCCTTGTCCGCCGGGGAAATCCTTTGGCTGGACACCCGAAAAGACTACGCCCAGCTGCTCCCCGCCGCCCTGCCGGAGGAGTTTTCCGCCCAGACCCTGGCCAAGGCAATGAACATTTCCACAAAAGACGCCCCGGCTTTGACCGGCGTCTACCGGGCCTTGGGGCTGCTGGAAGGAGAAACCCGGGGAAACCGGCGCTGCTGGCGGCGCAAAACAGGCTCTCAAAATCAGCCATAAGCAAGCAAAAATAAGCAGATGTTCGTACAACTTGCATCAATTTCAATTAAGAAACTGTGCATTCTGCGCAAAAGAAAACTTAATTTTCGTTTGTTTATCCAAAAAGAAAAAAGCAACGGCAAAAAGGATTGACTTTCCAGCCGTTGTCCCGTATAATAGTTTTGTTGTTGATGGAAGCGAGGCAAGGTATGAAACCATCCAACGAAAAGGAAGATAGCTTGGCCCTCCGCGCCAAGCAGGACCCCAAGGCCCTGGGGCGGCTGTTCGGCCGTTACCAAAAGGCGGTGGACGCCAAGGTTAGCCGGATGCTGCCCAAGAATCATTGGGAGGACGGCGCTCAGGAAGCCTACCTGGCCCTGTACCAAGCGGTGCGCCATTTTGATCCCCAGCGGAAGATCCAGTTTTCCACCTATGCCGGCCGCTGCATCGACAACGCACTACGAAACTATCAGGTTAAACTCAGTACCAAAAAATCACAATTGAATGCAAGTTCTGTTTCCTTGGAACAGATGCGCCCGGAGGAGCAGCCTCAAACTGAGGCGCCGTCGCCGGACCAAATGCTCATTGACAAGGAACAGTATCACCTCTGTTTGGAACAAATTCGTCAAAGTCTTTCCCCCTTTGAATCCAAGGTATTCCATTGCTACCTGGATGGGGACGATTACCGGCAGATTGCAACGCGGCTTGGCGTCGGCGAAAAGTCGGTGAGCAATGCGCTGGTGCGGATACGGAGGAAACTGAAAACGGTATTTGTGGACACTTGAGATCAAGGTGAAAAGGGTGCAACCCGTAGTTGTCACAGCCGTGCCGGTGCCGGCAGGGTTTCCATTCGTTCCATCCGGCGGAAGATCCGTCAAGGCAAATTACCAAGAGAGGTTAGTAGCATGTTTCAGGACAAAACATTAGTGTGCAAAGAATGCGGCAAAGAATTTGTATTTACTGCCGGTGAACAGGAATTTTACGCAGAAAAGGGCTTTGAAAACGAGCCCCAGCGCTGCAAGGAGTGCCGTCAGGCCCGGAAAAACGGCGCCCACGCACCCCGCCAGATGTACACCGCCACCTGCGCCGCCTGCGGCAAGGAAGCCAGAGTACCCTTCCAGCCCCGGGAAGACCGTCCGGTTTACTGCAGCGAGTGCTTCGCCAAAATGAAGGAAGCGGAAGAATAAGCCCCGCCCTTTCCCAAGCCAAGAAACAGGAATCCGTGCAGCCTTTTGGTTGTGCGGATTTTTTCGTGGGGCAAAGAAAAGCTCCAACCCTTGATTTCCCCCGGCAAGTATGCTACAATGAACTGAATACATTACAAAATCCCAAATGAACTACAGGGGGAACCAGATTCATGCAGTATCTCAGTACCAGAGACTCTCAGTGCCGGGTGGAAAGCACCCAGGCCATCAGCCGGGGCATTTCGGTGGAAGGCGGCCTGTTTGTGCCCGAAACCCTTCCCGCCATCACCCTGGATACCATCCAATCCATGACCAAAATGAGCTATGTGGAGCGGGCCAAGTACGTCCTCTCCCTGTTCCTCACCGACTTTACCCTAGAGGAGATCGCCTACTGCGCCGAAAACGCCTACACTGCGGAAAAATTCGGCAGCGACCAGATCGCCCAGATCAGCAAGGTGGAGGAAGGGGAATACCTGCTGGAGCTGTGGCACGGTCCCACCTGCGCCTTTAAGGATATGGCGCTGCAGATTTTGCCCTACCTGCTCACCACCTCCGCCAAAAAAGCGGCGGCAGGCAAGGAGATCGTCATTCTGGTAGCCACCAGCGGCGACACCGGCAAAGCGGCTTTGGAGGGATTCAAAGACGTGCCCGGCACCAAAATGGTGGTGTTCTATCCCCAGGACGGGGTCAGCCAGATGCAGAAGCGCCAGATGACCACCCAGGAAGGAAACAACGTGGCGGTCTGCGCCATTGAAGGCAACTTTGACGACGCTCAAACCGGGGTGAAGAAGATCTTCACCGACCAGGCTGTGGTGGAAAAGCTGGCCCAGCACAACATGATCTTCTCCAGCGCCAATTCCATCAACTGGGGACGGCTGCTGCCTCAGGTGGTGTACTATCTGTCCACCTACGCCGAACTGGTGAAGGCCGGGGAGATCCAGCTGGGAGAGGCCATCAATGTGGTGGTGCCCACCGGCAACTTCGGCAATATCCTGGCGGCCTACTACGCCAAGAAGATGGGTCTGCCGGTGAATAAGCTGATCTGCGCCAGCAACGCCAACAACGTCCTCACCGACTTTTTGACCACCGGCGTGTACGACCGCAACCGGGAGTTTTACGCCACCACCTCCCCCTCCATGGACATCCTGATTTCTTCCAACCTGGAACGTCTGCTCTACGACCTCTGCGGCCGGAACGACGCCACCATCCGGGATTGGTTCGGCCAGCTGAGCAAAACCGGCCGGTACGAAGTCAGCGAAGAGGTGAAGGCTCAGATCAAGGAACTGTTCTGGGCAGGCTGCTGCGACGATAACGGCACCAAGCAGACCATCGGGGACACCTTTAGCAAGGACCACTACCTCTGCGACACCCACACCGCCGTAGCGGTGAACGTCTACCGTCAATATAAGGAAGCCACCGGAGATGAAACCAAGACGGTGATCGCCTCCACTGCCAGCCCCTATAAGTTTGCATCCAGCGTGCTGGGCGCCATCACCGACCAGATTCCGGAAGACGAATACGCTCAGATCGACGAGCTGAACCGCATTTCCGGCCTGCCGGTGCCCAAAGCCCTGGCGGAACTGAAAAATAAGCCGGTGCGGTTTACCGGTTCCATTGAAAAAGCAGAGATGGAAGATACCGTGCTGAAGCTGCTGGGGATTGGATAAAGTTTAGGTCAAGCCTTAGAAAAATAAGATCGAAGATCGTTTTTTCGAAGGCATGGTAGGGGTCGAATCCCACGCAGTGGATTCTAGGGGACAACGTCCCCGCAAAGAAACCGGAATCCATTCAAGGGTCTGTGGCAGAGCGCTCATGTAGCCATAGCTGGTGGACGCCGGCCCCGGAATCCGCCCGGCGAAGCTGCCCAAGGCAGCCAGCAGGGTCAAACCGGAAACCCCAAAACTGTTTCCCTTTCAGCAAATCAAAGTTCCACAACATAAAGAGGGCTGCCATACCGCAGCCCTCAGCTTGTCGAAAAAGGTCATTGGCGGCCTTGGCCCCATCTGATGAGGGGGCTGTCTGCGAAGCAGACTGGGGGAGAGAAGACGATAAAATTCGAACTATCCTTAAATTGCGCAAACAATATTGCTTTTCTCTCCCTCCGTCCAGCGCTTCGCGCTGGCCACCTCCCTCGTCAGAGGGAGGCAAGATTTCCATCTGCCTCTGTTATCTCACAACATTAAGGGTTTTTCTACAGTCT
>DXWR01000293.1 GCA_019416775.1 Oscillospiraceae bacterium
CACTGGCTGAGGGGACAGGGCAGACATCATCCGCCGGTAAATTTCCGGAAAGCGGTGCTTTACCGAAAAAGGTTTTTGCTGTTCATCCACAAAACAATGGGAGGTATGGCCGGATACTGCCAGCTCTCCGGTGTCCGGGAAGCGGATTTCATAGGAAAATTCCATCCGAGAACCGTTGAATTTTTCTAAACGGATATTCACCTGAAACTCTTCGTCAAAGTGAAGGGATTTATGGTATCGGGCGTAAGCGTCTACCACGGGAATAATGGCTCCCATTTCTTCCAGCTTGCGGCAGTCGCAGCCGATTTGCCGCATAAAGTCAATTCTTGCCTCCTCGAAATAGCGGATATAGTTGGTGTGATGCACGATGCTCATTTGGTCGGTCTCGTAGTAGTTGGCCCGGCGGTGGTAGGGAATGATATTCATGGATAAACCTTCTTTCAAGGGTTCCAGCGACCTACAATAACGCTGGAATTTTGGCCTCCAAAGCCAAACGCATTGGACATGGCGTAGTCGATATGCTGCTTCCGGCTGTGGAGAGGGATGTAGTCCAGATCGCAATCCGGATCGGGGTGCTCCAGGTTGATGGTGGGAGGGAGGATGTCGGTGCGGATGGCCTGAATGCAGGCAATGAGTTCGGTAATGCCGCCGGCTCCCATCATGTGGCCGGTGGCGCCTTTGGTGGAGCTGACCAGAGGGACATGATCCCCAAAGACCCGCTTGACTGCCAGAGTTTCCGCTGCGTCTCCCTTGGGAGTGGCGGTGCCATGGGCGTTAATGTAACCGATCTGTTCCGGTTTCAATCCGGCGTCTTTCAGCGCTAACTCCATACATCGGGCGGCTCCCAATCCCTCAGGTTGAGGAGCGGTAATGTGATAGGCGTCGCAGCCGTTGCCGCAGCCCATCAACCGGGCATAGATGGTGGCGCCCCGCTTCAAGGCATGGGATTCGGTTTCCAGCACCAGAGCGCCGCCGCCTTCTCCGATGACGAAGCCATCCCGCAATGCGTCAAACGGCCGGCTGGCATGTGCCGGATCGTCGTTGTGTCGGGAAAGGGCTTTGGCATTGGCCAAGCTGTATACCACCAAGGGGCAGAGCACCGATTCCGCTCCCACTGCCAGCATCACTTCTGCCCGTCCTAAACGGATACAGTCGGCAGCAGCGGAGATGGCATCCCCTCCGGAAGCGCAGGCAGTGCTTACCGTTAAGCTGGGCCCTTGGATATTGTGGGTGATGGCGATGTGGGCAGCGGCAATGTTTCCCAAAATTTTGGGGATGAACCGAGGCCCCACCTTTTTGTGGGAAGCACCGGTCAAAGCTTCCTGGGTGTAGGCGATGGTGGCGATACCACTCATCGCAGTGCCCATGGTGATACCGGTGTTTTCCGGTTCCACCGTTAGTTTGCTGTCCCGAAGAGCTTCTTCGGCAGCGATGTAGGCAAATTGCATGAAGGGGTCCGTTTTCCGCACCAGGTCAATGGGCATATGATCCCCGGGATTGAAGTCCTTGACCTCTCCGGCAATCTGCACTGCCAATTCGCTGGAATCGAAGGAGTGGATGGTGCTGATGCCGGATTTTCCTTCCACCAGCCCCTTCCAAAAGGCCCGGACGCCCAGTCCCAAAGGGGTTACGGCCCCCATCCCGGTGATGACAATGGATTCTTTCATATTGTATCCTCCCTTCGGAATTCGGCAGATGTCCTGCCGGTATTGGTGCAAATTTTTGTAAAAATTTTGAAAATCAAGTGAAACCGGGAAAATTTCGGCAAATATTATTTGAAAACTGCATATCGTTATGCTATAATCAAATTATACAAAAGCAGAGGCCGGGTGTCAATCCAGGGAATGATGCGTTTTTCTCCCTACAACCCTTGAATTTATCCGGAAACTGCATAAACTGATTCAGAAATGGAGGTAAGACAAGTGGATCTGAATCAGCTCAATAGCTTTTTAGCCGTGGCTCGAACTTTGAATTTTTCTGAAGCGGCCCGGCAGAATTTTCTTTCCCAATCCACCGTCAGCCGGTACATCGGGGAATTGGAAAAGGAACTTAATGTAAAATTGTTTCTTCGTTCCCGGCGGGATGTGCAGCTTACCAGGGAAGGCAGTGCCTTTCTCTCCTACGCTAAGGAAGCAGTAGAGGCCATTCGTAAAGCGGAGATGCAGATTCGTCAGATGCAGCAGGGCAGCAAAGGCCGGATTGCCATTACCATTGATGCGGTGTCTGGTTGGTTTGCGCAGCATTGTTTGGAGCTGTTTGTGGCGGAATATCCCGGCATTACGGTGGATATTACCGAATTGGGAGGACGGGACAACCAATTGCTCAGTGACACTTCCTATGACTTTCACTTCATGCTCCGGGATATGCTGCCGGAGCGGGAGGAGATCTGCTCCATTCTCACCCATCAGGATCATCTCTGTTTGGTGATGAAAAAGACTCAAATCCAACCGGAAAGGGAGGCAGACCTGCGAAAGCTGGCGGAAGAGAAGTTTATCTTGTTGTCAGAAGGAGAAAGCCCCATTCTTTATATGGAGATTATGGATCTATTCCGTTCCCTGCATCTGTCCCCGCCGGTAATGAACTGTTACGACACAGTGAAAACGCTGCTCATGGGGGTACGGGCTGGCTTAGGCATGACCATTTTACCTGCTCAGGTTGCCCAAATGTATTGCGCACAGGAATTTTCCCTCATTCCTATTGGCGGGGTGGAAACCGGGATGAGCTACGTTATGGCTTATCAAAAGGAAATCGCCAATCCAGCTGCTCAGCTGTTTTTGGAGTTAGTGCAGCAGCAGGCTCAACAGGAGGATGAAGAACAATACTATTTGTAATATAAGGTTGTGGTTTTACATTGAGAAGAAAAGATCGTCAGCAAACCGAAGAATTTGCCTGGCAGGTGGCGGATGCCGCGCCCTTTGCTTGCTTGAGTCTGGTCACACCGGAAGGGGAGGCTTATCAGGTACCCATCTCTCCTGCACGGGAGGGAAATTGCTTTTACTTCCACTGTGCGCTCCAAGGCAAAAAGATCGATTGCCTCACCGCCAATCCCAAAGTCTGCCTTTCTTTTGTCACCGGAGTGGAGCCCATTCCCGAACAATATACCACTCGGTATCAATCCGCCATCGCCTTCGGTACCGCCCAGGAAGTGACAAATGCCCAAGAAAAAATGCTGGCGTTGAAACTCATCTGTCAGCGGTATGCCCCAACCGCCATGGAGGGGTATGAGCAGGAGGCCAATGGGCTTTTCCATCGCACCGGCATTTGGAAAATTCGGGTGCAATCCATCACTGGCAAAGAAAAGAAATAATCCCTCTCAACATATTTCTCATTTTTTTTAAGGAGGGTTTTTATGGCGCAATTATTACTCATTGGCTCCATGGTGATTTTAGCTTGCATTTTATGCAGCAAACTCAGCAGCCGGTTCGGCATACCGGTGTTGCTGGGCTTTATCGCCATGGGTATGCTATTTGGCTGCGACGGCATTTTTGGGATTGAATTCAGCGACTTTGCTTTAACCGAACAGATCAGCAGCGTAGCTTTGTTATTTATTATGTTCTATGGTGGATTTGGCACCAATTGGCAGGAAGCCAAACCGGTGGCGGCGCCTTCCATCGTTTTATCCAGTGCCGGCACGCTGCTGACCGCAGGACTGTGCGGGGTTTTTTGTTGGTTGGTGCTGAAGATGGACCTGTTGACTGGTTTGCTGTTGGGGTCTGTGTTGGCGTCCACCGATGCGGCCAGTGTGTTTTCCATTCTTCGTTCCCGGCGGCTGAACTTGAAATACGGAACCGCTTCCATGTTGGAAATCGAAAGCGGTTCCAATGACCCCTTTGCCTATATGCTTACCGTGATCCTGATTTCCATCCGCAGCGGGGAAGGAAATGTGGGAGAAATTGTTTGGCTGGTGATCTCCCAGTTGGTGTTCGGCATTCTGTTGGGGGTTGCCATTGCGTTGGCGGCAGTATTTGTTATGCGGCATTACCGATTCAAAACCGCCAATAACTATATGCTCTTTATCTTTTCAGTGGCTTTGTTGGCTTATGCTCTGCCTCAGGTGTTGGGTGGGAACGGTTTTTTAAGCGTTTATCTCACCGGCATCATCCTGGGCAACAGCAATATTCCGGACAAAAAGACCTTGGTGAATTTCTTTGATGGCTTCACCAGTCTCATGCAGATGATCCTGTTCTTTATGCTGGGCTTGTTGGTGACTCCTTCCCAAATGCTGGGTTGGATTCTTCCGGCAGTGCTGGTGGTGGTTTTTCTCACCCTCATTGCCCGGCCGATTGTAGTGGGGCTGTTGCTTACCCCCTTCCGCTGTAAATTCAGGCAGCAGGCATTGGTGGCCTTTAGCGGGCTGCGTGGCGCTGCTTCCATTGCGTTTTCCCTGACAGTTTTGGCCAGTGATCCCTCTCTTCAAGACAGCCTATTTAACACGGTGTTTTGCGTAGTGCTGCTCTCCATTTCCATCCAGGGGAGCTTGCTGCCTTTCATGGCCAAAAAGCTGAAGATGATCGATCTGGAGGGGAACGTGCTGAAGACTTTTACCGACTACACCGATGAGACGGAAGTGCAGTTTATCCAGCTCAACATCACTCTGCGTCATCCTTGGGCCAATAAGATGGTAAAGGAAGTGCAGATCCTACCGGAAACCCTGTTGGCTATGGTGATCCGGGATGGAGAAACGATTGTCCCTCGAGGAGATACAATCCTGACCCCTGGGGATATTGTGGTGATCAGCGCCGCTGCTTTTGCGCAAGCGGGGAAGGTACATCTCAGTGAACTGCGTCTGCGTCCCAGCCATCCGTTCTGCGGGAAACAGTTGAAAGACTGTGAATTTGAGCCAAATTCTCTAGTAGTGCTTATTCGCCGGGGAGATCAAACCATCATTCCCAGCGGAAAGGTTACGGTATATAGTGGGGATGTACTGGTGATTAACAACCAAGATGAGATTTCATCTTTTTCCTGAGAATTCTACAAAAATTCCGCACAGGGATTTGTGGAAAATGTCCTTTGAAAATCTAGTTAATTTGTGATAAACTAGAATTAAACAACGTGCCGCTCTTCCTTTGCGACAGATGCCTGTTGCGGGAAACGGCACGTTTCTTTTTTAGAAAGGGGCGGTTTTCCATGATTCAAACGGGTTCCATGTTGCTGTACGGCAACCAGGTTTGCCGGGTGTGCCAGGAGAAGGAAGAGGTGTTTCACGGCACACGGCGCAATTATTATCTTCTTCAGCCCATTTATGACACCAGCTCCGTAATCTATGTTCCATCGGATAACCCTAAATTGATGGGGAAGATGCGGCAGATTCTCAGTCCGGAAGAGATTTATCAGCTGATTCGGGAAATCCCAAATCAGGAAACCAAATGGATTGAAGATGACCGGCAGCGCAGCGATACCTGGAAACAAGTTCTTTCCACTGGCGATCGGAAAAAGCTGGTAAAGATGATCAAAACCTTGTATGAAAAAAAGCAGGAGATTGAGGCCGCCGGGCGGAAATTTCATGCTTCGGATGAAAATGTCCTGCACCAGGCAGAGCAGACGATCCACGATGAGTTTGCTTTGGTGCTGGATATTCAACGGGATCAGGTGGCGCCGTTTATTGCGCGGCAGATCGAAATTCAAGAAAAAGAAAAAGTGCAGCAATCTTAATATGCAAAAGGCTGTTATCGGGGAAACATCCGGTAACAGCCCATTTTTATTTTTTTACAATTGACCTAACAGCCAGCTTTCCAACAGCAGGATTGCCAGCATCCCTACATTGCACAGGGTGAACCACAAGAAGTATTTCCCCTTTTTCTGGGGATACTCCCGCACCACCTGCTTGTAGGAGATGAGACTGGCCATGGAGGCGATGAGTGTACCCAATCCGCCCAGGTTGCAGCCCACAATCAACGCTTGCCATTGTTGGCTGAATCCGGACAGAAGCAAAGCAGCCGGCACATTGCTGATGATTTGGCTGGCCAGCACCGAGACGATCTCTTCATAGCCGGTTAAAATGGAAGTAAGGAAGGATTGAAATTCCTCCATAGCTCCCATGTTGCCGATAAAAACGAAAAAGGCGATAAAGGTAAGCAGCAGGGAGTAGTCTACCTTGGCCAATAAAGGACGATTGAAGATCAGCAGAAAGGCAGCGGTCACTGCGGCAATAGCCAAAGGCGGAATCAGGTTGAACAGTCCCAGCAGACAAAGAACAAAGCCCACACAGCACCAGATAACTTCTTTGGGGTTTTGCACCTTATGTTCCAAGGAAGCCACCTGTACCGGCTGAGACCGGCGAAATAGGATTATTGCAGCCAAACAGATCCCGGAAAGCAGCACATAAGGGAGCATTAACTGGCAAAATTGAAAAAATCCCATGCCAGATTGGGCGTAGAGATAAAGGTTTTGGGGGTTGCCCATGGGAGTGAGCATACTGCCCAGGTTGGCGGCGACCGTTTGCAGCACCACCATGGGGATCATCAAAGATTCCTGCCCTGCCATTTTCAGTACCACCATGCCGAAGGGGACAAAGGTAATCAGGGAGACATCGTTGGTCATTACCATGCTCAGTACAAAGGGAAGGAACACCAGCACCAACAGCATGGTTCGGGTGGTGCTGACTCGGCCCAGCAGGCGGCTGCCCAGGCTGACAAATACCCCTGCCTGCTGAAAGCCCTTCATCACCGCCATTAAGCTGAACAGCAGCGCCAAGGTGTCCCAATCGATGTATCCCACATAATCCCAGCTGGGGGGTACCAGAAAGGCAGAGATGACCGCCAGCACCACCGCAGCGCAGAGCACCGTTTCTCTCTTGAGAAATCCCAGACATTTGTTGAGAAGACCTGTCACAAAAGCATCTCCGTTTCTTTGGTTGATTCTGCGAAAAAATATGCCCGACAAAAAGGCCGGGCATAGAAAAAGCGAAATGTTTTGAGCGCTGATTTTATAGGAAGGTCAGCAGCACAAAATTCAAAATAAATAAAGCCGTCACAATCCAAAGGATAGGGTGAACGTTCTTGGCCTGTTTCTTGCAGATTTTGGTGATGCAGTAGAAGATGAATCCTGCCGCAATGCCGTAGGAAATACTGTAGCAGAGGGCCATAAAGATGCCGGTGAAAAAGGCGGGAACTGCTTCGCTGAAGTCGTCCCATTGAATCTCTTTGAAGGCGGAAATCATCATAATGCCAACTACGACTAAGGCTGGGGCGGTGGCGGCAAAGGGAATGGCGCTGACAAAAGTAGCCAGGAAAGAGCTGATAGCAAAGCAGAGAGCTACTACTACACTGGTTAAGCCGGTGCGTCCTCCGGCGCCGATCCCTGCGGCGCTTTCTACATAGGTGGTGGTGTTGGAGGTGCCGAAAATGGCGCCGATGGAGGTGGCGGTGGCGTCTGCAAACAGGGCTTTGTCCATCTTGGATTTGAAACCGGGAGCGGTTTCCGCAGTGTGCTCGTCCTCTTCGCTGAAGATGCCGGTACGCCGTCCGGTGCCGATGAAGGTACCGATGGTATCAAAGGTATCGGAAATACTGAAGGAGAAGATGGTCACCAGCACCAGCGGGATCTTGCCGGGATCAGAGAACAAAGAGCCCAATCCCTGGCTGGTAAAGATGGCGCCAAAGGTGGAGGGAAGCTGGCTGCAGGCGTCGGTAAAGCTGATGGTATCGGTGGTTACGGTGACCCCCATGGGAATGCCCAGCAGGGTGGTTACGATAATGCCGATGAGAATGGCGCCTTTCACCTTACAAACCAGCAATACAATGGTCAATACCAGGCCGATGAGGAACAGCCACAAAGAAGGCTGATTCAGGGTGGCCAGGGCCGGCACATCGGAATTCAGGTTGATCAGGTCTACATTCAGCAAACCGATATAGGCCACATAGATCCCAATCCCACCACTGATGGCGTTTTGCAGACTGCGGGGAATGGCTTTAATGATGTATTTTCGGATTTTGGTTACTGTGATAAGAATGTTGATTAACCCGCAGATAAATACCATGGACAAAGCCTGCTGCCAGGTAAACCCTAGGGTAAAGCAGACAGTGTAAACAAAAAAGGCGTTCAGCCCCATGCCGGGGGCCAGCGCATAGGGGACATTGGCCACTAAGCCCATCACCAAGGTGCCCACTACCGCAGAAATGATGGTGGCTAAGAATACAGCGCCCCATTCCATGCCTGATTCGCTCAAAACTTTTGGGTTGATGGCAATGATGTAGGCCATGGCAAAGAAGGTGGTTAAACCGGCAATCACCTCTTTGCCGATGGTGGTTCCGTTTTGTTTGAGTTTGAATAACCGCTCCATAACATCGACTTCCTTTTTCTCTTTTTTGTTTTGCAAAAGGCACGGAGCCGTTCCCTGTCCCACTACTTTGAGATGGAAGGCATTTGCAAAACAAGTTGCTTTCATTTTAAAGCATCGGCAAAAGAAAAGCAAGAAAAAACGCCAAAATTCGTGGATTAATTGGGCACGCTGAGTCGTAGTCAAAAGGAGCGATGCTGAATGGCGGTTGCGCAGGGCAATCTGCGGGAAAGCGGAATTTGCAAATGAAAAAGCCGGGAAAATCCCGGCAAAAAATGAAATTGCAAAACAAGTTTTAGTTGGTTAAGGTAAAAAACGCAATGAGGTGAGAGATCAAGGCTGATTGGGATAGGCTTGAAATTCCTGGGCTGTGCCTTGGAACACGTTCAGGTCGATGTAGGATTCTTCTCCCCGGTAGCCTTCCAGTTTGGCCCGGTTGGTGTACTGCCAAAAGGTCCAGTTTCTGCCGTCGGAGAGAGATGGTTGAGTGATAACATTACGAATCCAAATGTCGTATTCTGTATACGCCCCGGCTAAATAGAGGGAGTAGGATTTTTCGGTGGCATAAAGGATAGGCTTCATGCCGTAATGCTCTTCCAACCGGTTCAACAGAATATCCAATTGAGGACGGACGGTTTCCGGACTGGGAGGATTGGCTTCTTTGTCCCCGTAAAACTCCAGATCAATGACGGGCGGCAACATAGTTTCAATGGGGGAGACGGTGGCGATAAAATGGTCCGCTTGGGTTTCACCGCTGCTGTCATAGCTGAAAAAATGATAGGCGCCGATCCGCAAACCGGTTTGCTGGGCCTGTTGATAGTTCTCTGCAAAATAAGGATCCACATAGGAACTCCCTTCGGTGGCTTTGATAAAAGCAAAGGAGATGTTTTGAGAGGCTAACGTATCCCAGTCAATTTTTCCTTGGTAGGAGGAAACATCCACACCTCGCACCGGGTATCTGTCCGCGGAAGGATTGTTCAGCAAAATGACTCCGTTCCAGATCAGGGCAAAGAAAAGGATTGCAGCTGCAATGAGGACAGCCAAAACAGCAGATCCCCAGATAATCAATTTTCGTTTCATAATATAGTTCCCTTTGCTTTATATTTCCGAAGAGGCAATGACGTTCTTTTGGTTAAGGCAGTACGTAACTGCATTTGCTTTCCAAAAATGTTTACGGGATTAGTATAATGAGGCAAACAGGTAAAGTCAAGGCGGCGGTTGCTTTGCAAAAAGGCGCAGCCGAAGAATGCTTGCGATTGGCATCTGGGCCTTTTTCCTGCTTAACAAGCATCGTCTGGGCTGCAACGGAATGGTTTCCATTTGGTAACTATCTCACAATAAAGTGCGTACTGTACGATTGTTGCTTTTCGTGTTATGATAGCCATATAGGAGGTGCATTGGAAGTGACAGCAGCAGAAGTTTTGAAGTATTTGCAGCAGGAGATTCACACCACGGTAGTTGCCACCATTGATGGGGAGGGATTGCCTGTAACCTGTGCTATTGATATGATGGATGCTGATGAAAAAGGGTTGTATTTCCTCACCGCCAAAGGCAAGGGATTTTATCATCGGTTGAAAGAGACCGGCTTTTTGGCGCTGACCGGCATGAAGGGCGAAGACACTATGTCCTGTGTGGCGGTGTCGGTGCGGGGAAAGGTAAAGGAGCTTGGCAGCGATTGGCTGCCCCGGCTGTTTGAAAAGAACCCTTATATGAGAGAGATTTACCCCACGCCGGAATCCCAAAAGGCTTTGACAGTATTTTTGCTTTATCAGGGAAACGGCGAGTGGTTTGACTTGTCGAAAAAGCCCATTGAACGGTTTTCCTTTTCGTTTGGGCAGGCAGAGACAGAACCGGAAGGCTATTTGATTACCGGCGCCTGCATTGGCTGCCGTGCTTGCGAAGCGGTCTGTCCTCAAAACTGCATTGATTTTTCTGCCGCCCCGGCAGTCATTGAGCAACAACATTGCCTGCACTGCGGAAACTGTATGGAAGTTTGTCCCCAGCAGGCAGTGATTCGGGAGGACGCAACATGACACAAAAGGAAAGACGGCTGTATTTGATCCGAGAATTGTTGGAAGAGCAGCCAAGATATGCGAGGATGGAAATTCCGGAAGACGAAGCCAATCAAAAGCGTCTGCTCCGTTCTTTATTCAATATTCGGATGCCCCAACCGGTGAGCCCGGATTTTTTGAAGGTGCAGGACGCTTATCTGCAGGAGGAAACCCGGCGAAAGGGAATCACCCAGCTGGTCGATCTGCAACCGGTGCAGGAAGGAATTTATCTCTGGCAGGGAGATATCACCACCCTGCGCTGTGACGCCATCGTCAATGCGGCCAACAGCCAAATGCTGGGGTGCTTTGCCCCTTGTCACGGGTGCATTGACAATGCGATCCATACCTATGCCGGCGTGCAGCTTCGGCTGGCCTGCGGGGAATTGATGCAGCAGCAAGGGCATGAAGAAGAAACCGGTAAGGCGAAAATCACCCCCGGTTTTAATCTGCCCTGCCGTTATGTGCTGCACACCGTTGGGCCGATTGTAGGCGGCCGGCTCACCAAAAGAGATCAGCAGTTGTTAGCTTCCTGCTACCGTTCCTGCTTGGAGCTTGCGGAGCAAAACAATGTAAAGAGCATTGCATTCTGCTGCATTTCCACCGGGGAGTTCCATTTTCCCAATGAGAAGGCGGCGGAAATCGCCATTCAGACCGTGAAAGAATATCGAGAACGTACTTACAGTAAGATGGAGGTGATATTCAATGTTTTCAAGGAGACCGATCTTAACATTTACCGGAAACTACTGGAAGCAAATTGAAGCATTGAAGGAGGAGATCCAAACCGCGGACGCCATTGTCATTGGTGCTGGGGCAGGGTTGTCTACCTCTGCGGGATTCACCTACGACGGGGAGCGGTTTGAAAAGACCTTTGCCGATTTCCGCAAGAAGTATGGCATTCAGGATATGTATTCCGGGGGATTCTATCCCTACGACACATTGGAGGAATATTGGGCTTGGTGGAGCCGTCACATTTTGGTCAACCGCTATGAAGCCGGCGTAGGACAACCTTATCGGGATCTGTTAGAGCTGGTGCAGGACAAAGATTATTTTGTGCTCACCACCAATGTGGATCATCAATTCCAGCTTGCGGGATTCGACAAGAAACGCTTATTTTACACCCAGGGCGATTACGGACTGTGGCAGTGCTCTAAGCCTTGCCATCAAAAGACTTATGATAACGAAGAAAGGGTCCGGCAGATGGTAGCCCGGCAGCAGGATATGAAGATTCCCACCGAACTCATTCCCAAATGCCCGGTCTGCGGCGCTCCCCTGACCATGAACCTGCGCTGTGACATGACTTTTGTGCAGGACGATGGGTGGTATGCCGCTTCCTATCGGTATGACGATTTCATCCGGCGTCATAAGGGAATGCACATTTTATTTTTGGAGCTGGGGGTGGGAGCCAATACCCCGGTGATTATCAAATATCCCTTCTGGCAGATGACGGCGAAGAACCCGAAGGCTGTTTATGCCTGTGTCAATTACGGCCAGGCGTTTTGCCCCAGGGAGATTGCAGCCCAGTCCATCTGCCTGGACGGGGATATGAAACAAGTTTTTGGAGATATCAAAAAGTAGGGCAAAGGAGATGAGCAAATGGATCGGCAAAATCTTTCCATGCTGATGGATTTTTATGAATTGACCATGGGGAATGGTTACTATAAAACAGGGCTATGGCAAAAAATCACCTATTTCGATGTGTTTTTTCGAAATGTTCCGGATGGAGGCGGTTTTGCCATTGCTGCCGGGTTGGAACAGGTGGTGGAATACATCCAGCAGCTCCATTTTACCAAGGAAGATCTTGCTTACCTGGAAGGGAAACGGATATTTGACCGGGGCTTTCTGGATTATTTGCGCACCTTTCGCTTTACCGGAGATATTTATGCAGTGCCGGAAGGAACTCCGGTATTTCCCAATGAGCCGATCTTGACGGTGAAAGCGCCTGCGATCCAGGCGCAGCTGATTGAAACTGCAATTCTGCTTCTTCTCAACCACCAGTCCCTGATTGCAACTAAGGCAAACCGCATCGTCCGGGCCGCCCAAGGAAAACCGGTTTTGGAATTCGGTGCCCGCCGTGCGCAAGGCGAGGACGGCGCTGTCATTGGGGCAAGGGCTGCTTACATTGGAGGATGTGCCGGCACCTCCTGCACCTTGACCGATGAACGGTTTGGCGTACCCGCCGGGGGCACCATGGCGCATTCCTGGGTCCAGATGTTTGACAGCGAGTATGAGGCTTTCCAAGCCTATTGTAAGTTGTATCCTCATAATGCCACTTTGTTGGTGGACACCTACAACACTCTGAAAAGCGGGGTGCCCAACGCCATTCGAGTTTTCAAAGAAATTTTGCTTTCCCAAGGCATCACGGATTTTGCCATTCGCCTGGATTCCGGCGACATTTCCTACCTCTCCAAAAAAGCCAGGGAAATGTTGGATGAAGCTGGACTGCAATGCTGTCAAATCGTGGCATCCAACTCGTTGGATGAATATTTAATCCGGGATCTCATGATGCAGGGCGCTCAAATTGATATGTTCGGTGTGGGAGAACGCCTGATTACAGCAAAGAGCGCCCCCGTGTTTGACGGCGTTTACAAATTGGTGGCGGTGGAAAATGACCGGAAGGAAATTATCCCCAAAATCAAGGTGAGCGAAAATATCGGAAAGATCACCAATCCACACTTTAAAAAGCTGTATCGATACTATGACCGAAACAGCGGCAAGGCGTTGGCTGACGAGCTTTGCCTTTGGAACGAAACGGTGGATGCAGCCAAGCCCCGCACCATCTTTGATCCCCACGCTGTTTGGAAAACCAAAACCTTGACGGATTTTGTGGCCCGGGAATTACAAGTTCCTATCTTCAAAAACGGGAACTGCGTTTATTCTCTTCCTGCGCTAAATGAAATCCAGTCTTACTGCGCCCAACAGGTGGAAACTCTTTGGGATGAGGTAAAGCGCTTTGAAAATCCCCACACTTATTATGTGGATTTGTCTAAGGAACTTTGGGCCATTAAAAATCAGCTGCTGGAAAAAGCAAAATTGTGATGTGCGTTGAGTTCTGCGGCACCGTGCATGGAGGACGCAGGTAGAGCAGGGAAAGCTGCCTTGGGAAAACATAAGATCAGTTAAAACAAAAGCGAGGGGTTGGACCTGAAAATCAGGTACCTCTCGCTTTTGCTGTTCCATTTTTATTTTAATGCGACTCGAAATATCCGTTGATACCCCTATTGTGGATTGGTTTAGCTGGAAATTCGATGGAGTTTTCAAAATGTAATCTCTATTCCTCTGCAAATTATTATCGGTAAAGTAATGTTGCGTCAGTTCTATATGATGTGCTTTGTTTATTGA
>DXWR01000294.1 GCA_019416775.1 Oscillospiraceae bacterium
GTCAATCATGATACCACAAAAACCTACTGGGTTTCCCTCGGCTTTTGCACAGCAAAATGGCCGACCGGACATTGGGTCGGCCAAGAGGGGAACCATAATAATTGGCTTCGCCAATTATTATACCACATCGTTTCTGCGGAAGAAGAGGGAGATGCACCACAATGCCGCAATCCCCACAATGGTGAAGATAATCCGGCTAATGATAGCTCCCTGACCGCCGAACAGCCAGCCCACCAAGTCAAAGCCGAACAGGCCAATGAGTCCCCAGTTGATCCCGCCGATAATCACCAGCGCCAATGCAATTTTATCCAACATAGTGTCTGCCTTCCTTTCGGAGAATGAAAATTTTTCGTGAATAGTATGGGGATTCTTTTCAAATTTATTCCCTTGTGTTATACTGTGAAAGACAAGAATTGAAAAACCGGCAGTTCTGCCGGGATCAGGAGGAAGTTAATTTGGATCAAACGACACTCATTCTCTGGCTGCTGGCCGCTGTGGTGGTTTTGGCCGTAGTGCTGTACGTAGTCATTAAGCGCAAACGGGAACAAGCCAGAAACGCTGCCCAAGGCCGCCGGGGAGAAGCGGCTGTTGCCCGCAAACTGGGCTCCATCTGCCGCAGCAAAGGGTTTGCCTTGCTCAACAATGTCTACCTGCCCCTGTACGATACCACCACCCAGATCGACCACATTGTGGTGGGTCCTTTCGGCATTTTGGTGGTGGAGACCAAGGCGGACCAAGGGGAAATTTACGGCAGTCCCAAGGATGAAAACTGGATTCAGGTCATCGGCAAAGCCAGAAACAAGCACTACAATCCCTTAAAGCAGAACAAAACTCACTGCGACAATCTGCGCCACAATTTGAAAAAGAAAAACCTGTATGTGGTGAAGATCGAAAGCCTGGTAGTGTACGCCGCCAAAAACGTCCAGCTTTACACCACCGGCAACGCTCCGGTGGTCACCATGAAGCAACTGAAAAAGTTCTTCCGTCAGCCTTTGTTCCGGGAGAACAACAAGGTGAATGTGGACAAGGTGGTGGACACCATCAACGAGATCCGGGTCAAGGACCGGCGGACCATTGCCGCCCATGTGGCCGGAGTGAAGCAGATGTCCCACGGACAGCATCCCAAAAAGTAAAGGAGGATGGGCATGGCTCTGCACAAACCGGAAGGCGAACCCAAAGAAAAGAAAAAGTCCCGCAGGGACAACCAGCCTTCCCCCATGAAGATTTTGGCATACTGCTTTGCCATTACCGGCTTCTTTTTAATTTTGGGACTTTTAAAAGTTTACGTTTTTTAAAATTATCATACGGCTCGCTGCAAACAAAGTGGCCCTCGAAATGAGAAACTGTCACCGGAATCCTTTCGAGAGCCAATCCAAAAGCAGCGGGCTGTTTTTTATTTTTTGTCTTCCGTTACAATGGGTTTCATCACCCGGGCAGGGACGCCTGCTACAATTACGTTGGCAGGCACGTCTTTGGTGACCACCGCGCCGGCCGCCACAATGGAATTCTCCCCAATGGTCACTCCGGGAAGGATGGTGGCGTGGGCGCCGATCCACACCCCTTTTTTCAGGTGGATGGGGGCAAAATGGTTGTCACTGCGGTGAGCAGGGTCTTGGCCGTGGTTGATGGTGGCAAATTCCACTTGAGGACCGATCAAGCAGCCATCTTCGATGGTGACGCCTCCCTGGTCCTGAAAATGGCAGGCACTGTTGATAAACACATTTTTGCCGATGGTGATGTTTTTTCCGCAGTCGGTATAAAACGGCGGAAACAAGCGAAAGGTTTCATCCACCGGCTTACCGGTGATTTCGCTCATAATCTGGCGAATCTCTTCCGGAGTGTGGTAGGAACCGTTGAGCTGCGCGGTAAGCCGCTGGGCCTGATCCGCCAGCTTGTGCATCCATTCATGGCCTTCGGTACTGCCCGCCACCGATTCTCCCCGGCGCATGGCAGCTAAAAATTCCTGCTGGTTCATTCTGTTGTTACTCCCCTTACGTCATTTTTCCGGCAGGTTCCGGGATCCTTCTCGAATCTGAAAGATCAGATAATCCAGGCAGTCAATCTGCTTCTGATCCTGGTGGAGCCGGTCCAGCAAAGCCGCCCGATGCCGGAAAAGCAAACGAAGCTGCTCCTTGGTGCGGCCTGCTTCTCCCAGCTGGACATACTGTCGGATGATCTGGTCGGTGCAGCCGGCGTCCTGCAAATTTTGCAGCAGCTGCTGTTGAGTTGGCTTCACGATACCGTCTCCTTCCTGTGATTTCAGTGTAGCACAGAAACTAACCCCTCGCAAATACTTAGTTTTTATATGGCGGAATGC
>DXWR01000295.1 GCA_019416775.1 Oscillospiraceae bacterium
CCCGAGGGGCCAGGATGTAGCCGTTTTGGTACAGCTGAAGGTTGCTGGTGGAGGAGGTGGGCACCAAATCGGTCAAGGAAAGGGTGCCTCCCCCGGCGGGGGCGGTGCGGTAGCTGAGGCCGGTGCCGTCCCAGTCCCCAAAGCCTTCCCCGCCGGTGGCGGTTGCCGCCATGGATTGGTCCAGCTGGTTTTTCAGGTCCCCTTGGAAGGGAAACCACTCCGTCAGGTGCAGGTCGGGGTGGTCGCTTTGGACCAGGTAGAGCCGCTGGGGATTGGGCAGCGTCAGGGCGTCGTACTCCGACTGGCTGAGTACCGTCAGGGCCTGGCTTTGCTGGGTTTGGAGCAGCTCTTCCAGCTCTTGGGCGGTCTGCTGGGCGGAAGCGGCGCTGGTTTGGGCGGACTGAGCGGAAGTTTGGGCGGACTGGGTCAGCTGCTGGAGGGAGGTGTACTCCGGCTGGCTGGTGAGCTCCGGGTGGGGCAGGGGGTTTTTCCACACCTTCAGCACCAGCACCGGGGTTTGGATCACCTGCTCTGCGCCGGTGATTTCCAGCACAAAGGAATGCTCTCCCGCCGCCGCGCAGATGGACCCGGTGAGGGTGAGAAACACCAGGCTGCCCTGGTAGTCCACCGGCTGGTAAAGGCTGGTGCCGTCGGCCTTTTTCATCCGCAGGTTGACGGTCCACCCCTCCGGCACCGGCCAGTCCGCCCCCTGTTTCAGCAAGCGGATTTCCAGCTGCCGCAGTCCGGCGTCGTACTGCATACACTGGAGCATGGGGGGACGGGTAGGGGGAAACTGGAGGTCCACCCAGGTTTTGGTCACCACCGGTGGAATTTGTGTTTGGTACATAGGATTCCTCCTTGGATCACGGTGCAAGACGTGATTACAGCAAGCATGGTAGCCCAAAGTACCCGGCTTGTCAAGGACAATGAGAACGGTTTTTGGGACAGAATCGGGGGCCGCTGCATTTCAGCGGTGCAGATAGGGCTGTTTTCTCTCCCTCCGTCCAGCGTAAAACGCTGGACAACAACGCTTGCGTTGTGCTCCCATCCTCAGAGGGAGGCAAGGCGCCCAACACGGTTACTTTTTCTCCGGTTTCCGGATTGCCCTGCCCCCGGCTGTTCGCCATAGGGCAGGCGGATTCCGGCTTGTTTTCCCACAACTTTCCTCCAAACCTAAGGTGGGTGCCATGAGGAAGGCAGGAAAATATCCAATGCAGGGGTTTCACCCCTTGCAACCCCAGCAGCTTTCTGTAAAAAGCTGCACCAAAAACTTTTATGTTTCCCCACCCGGTTTCCGATGGCTCTTGCCGGTCAAGGGCAGATACCGGCAGACCTCGGTGAGCCGGTCCACAATGGCCCGTCCGGTGATCCCATCCCCGCCGGGAGGGGTCAGCCGCTTCACTAGCCCGGCGGCGTCGTAGTTGGTGGTCACCACCACCGGGGCGTCGTTTTCGTACCGGGCGTTGAGGATCCGGTACAGCAGCGCCACGCTCCACTGGGTGGGCTGGTCCTTGCCCAAGTCGTCCAGCACCAGCAGCGGGGCCCGCTGGTAAAACCTCACCACCTGCTCCTCCTCCCCCCGGTCCTTGCCGAAGGTGGCCCGCACCGCCGCCGTCAGGTCGTTGGGGGTGGTGAAGGCTACCTCCACCAGCTGTTCCAGCAGCGCGTTGGCGATGGCCGCCGCCAGATGGGTTTTGCCGGTGCCGCAGCCCCCTGCCAGCATCAGGCTGTTCTGCTCCGGGCCCAGCCCGGCAAAGTCCCGGGCGTATTGGCGGCAGGCCCGGTAGGCGGCCTGGTTTTCCGGGGTCACCTGGAAGGTGGCGAAGGTGCGGCGCAAAAACCGCTTGGACAGCCCTGATCTGCCGATGAGCTTGTCCCGCTGTTTCTCCCGCTGCCGCCGCTCCTCCTCTTTGGCTTGGGCCTCCTTTTCCGCCTGCTCCCGCTGCCGCTGGGCGGTGGCCTGGGGACAGTCACAGTCATCCGGCTGGGGGTACCAGAAAAAATGTCCCGCCAGCTTCATCCCCATGTAGTAGAGCTTGGCCCCGCAGTAGGGGCAGAGGGCCGGGTCGGGGACATTG
>DXWR01000296.1 GCA_019416775.1 Oscillospiraceae bacterium
GTCCGACGACCCAAATGAACGGGAATCCACCAAGCTCACCGACACCATTATGGTGGTCAGCGTCAACATTGAAGACCAGAAGGTGAATATCCTTCAGATCCCTCGGGATACCTATGTGGGAGAGGAGACCTCCACCCATAAGATCAACGCCATTTACGCGCAAAATCCGGATCACTGGGACTACGCCGGTTTGGACGGTCTGAGCCGGATGATTTACGATCAGTTCCAGGTGACCATTGACCATTACGTCACCATCCAGATGGACGGGTTCCGGGATATGATCAATGCCATCGGCGGCGTCACCATGGATGTGCCGGTGGATATGGAGCTCAACGGCACCTATGTGGAAGCCGGCACCCAGACGTTGGACGGCGATCAAGCCATTGCGGTGGTGCGGACCCGGAATGTATATGCCAACGCCGATATCGGCCGGCTGCAGACCCAGAAGATTTTCATGTCTGCTCTGCTGGAAAAGGTGATGAGCCTTTCGGCAGATCAGATGGTGAGTTTGGTCCCCACCCTGTTAAACTATGTGACCACGGACTTGACGGTGGAGGATTGCTTGGGCTTATATTATTTGGTGCGGGGGATGACCAGCGATGACATTTCCGCCGTAACCTGCCCTGGGGAAGGGGTAACGGTCAGCGGCCAGTCCTGCTGGGGCCTGTACCATGAACGCACTGCTATTATTCTCAATGAATTGTTTCGTCCCTTTGACGAAACCCCGGACATCTCTTCCGAGGAACTGGGCATCTACGACGTAGTGGCGGAACCCTATATCAGTGAAGACGAAGATTTCGGCCTGGGCACCATGACCGACTACGCTTCCGAATAACACAGGGAGGTGTAAGAAAACCTGTGACCTATCAAGAAAAAGCAGCTGAAATTGTCCGGGTATTGGACAATAAAAAAGCATTGGACATTCGTGCGATCCGCGTGGGAGAAGTTACGGTGCTGGCGGATTGCTTTATCATCGCTTCCACCACCAATCCCACCCATGTGAAGGCGCTGGCGGATGAGGTGGAATTTCAGCTCAAAGAGAAGTTTGATGTGGCTCCCAACCACATCGAAGGATACCAGGCGGCAGACTGGATTGTGATGGACTACGGCGACGTTGTGGTCCACATCTTCCACGATCAGGCCCGGGAGTATTATTCCTTGGAAAAACTGTGGAGCGACGGCACCCCCATGGATGTGGCGGCGCTTTTGGAACAGTCATAACCGGCTTTTCAAGGACGTGGCATTGCTGCGGCCTTGACTTGCGTTACACCAGTTTTTATAAAGGGGAGAGAAAGCAATGAAATATGATTTTGCTGCCATTGAAAAAAAGTGGCAGGACATTTGGGATGAGGAGAAAACCTTTGCGGCGAAAAACGACTACACCCTGCCCAAATACTACGCCCTGGTAGAGTTTCCCTATCCCTCCGGACAGGGTCTGCACGTGGGTCACCCCAGAAGCTACACCGCCCTGGATATTGTGGCTCGGAAAAAGAGAATGGAAGGCTACAACGTCCTCTATCCTATGGGATGGGACGCCTTCGGCCTGCCCACCGAAAACTACGCCATTAAAAACCACATCCACCCGGAAATTGTCACCAAGAAGAACATTGCCCACTTTAAGCAGCAGCTGAAGAGTTTGGGCTTGTCCTTCGACTGGGACCGGGAAATCAACACCACCGATCCCTCCTATTATAAGTGGACCCAGTGGATCTTTTTGCAGCTGTACAAAAAGGGCCTGGCCTATAAAGCCACCATGCCGGTGAACTGGTGTACCAGCTGTAAGTGCGTGCTGGCCAACGAAGAGGTGGTCAACGGCGTCTGCGAACGCTGCGGCAGCCCGGTGGTGCGCAAGGAAAAGAGCCAGTGGATGCTGAAGATCACCGCCTATGCCCAAAAGCTGCTGGACGATCTGGATCTGCCGGATCTGAACTACATTGACCGGGTAAAGGTGAGCCAGAAAAACTGGATCGGCCGTTCCACCGGTGCGGAGGTGGATTTCACCACCACCTTAGGAGATACCTTGAAGATCTACACCACCCGCCCCGACACCCTGTTCGGCGCCACCTACATGGTCATCTCCCCGGAGCATCCCTTGATTGAAACCTGGAAGGATCACATCCAAAACATGGACCAGGTGCGAGCTTACCAGGAAAAGAGCGCCCGGAAGAGCGATTTTGAACGCACCGAACTGGCCAAGGAAAAGACCGGCGTAAAGCTGGAAGGCGTCCGGGGCATCAATCCGGTGAACGATCAGGAAATCCCCATCTTTATCTCCGACTATGTGCTGATGAGCTATGGTACCGGCGCCATTATGGCGGTGCCCGCCCACGACACCCGGGACTACGATTTCGCCAAAGCCTTTGACCTGCCCATTGTGGAAGTGGTCAGCGGCGGGGACATCACTAAAGAAGCCTTCACCGACTGCGCTACCGGCGTGATGGTCAATTCCGGCTTCCTCACCGGCATGACGGTGGAAGAAGCCAAGAAGGCCATTGTCCAGTGGCTGGAAGAGCGCCACAAAGGCACCCCCAAGGTGAACTTCAAGCTCCGGGACTGGGTGTTCAGCCGCCAGCGTTACTGGGGCGAACCCATTCCCATTGTCCACTGTGACAAGTGCGGTTATGTGCCGCTGGAGGAAAGCCAGCTGCCCTTGACCCTGCCGGAAGTGGAAAGCTATGAGCCCACCGACGACGGCCAGTCTCCCCTGGCCAATTTGACCGATTGGGTAAACACCACCTGCCCCCATTGCGGCGGCCCTGCCAAGCGGGAAACCGACACCATGCCTCAGTGGGCCGGTTCCAGCTGGTACTTTATGCGCTACTGCGATCCCCACAACGACAAAGAACTGGCCAGCAAGGAAGCCTTGAATTACTGGCTGCCAGTGGATTGGTACAACGGCGGCATGGAACACACCACTCTGCACCTGCTGTACAGCCGGTTCTGGCATAAATTCCTCTACGATCTGGGGGTGGTTTCCTGCCCCGAACCCTATGCCAAGCGCACCAGCCACGGCATGATTCTGGGGGAAAACGGGGAAAAGATGAGCAAGAGCCGGGGCAATGTGGTCAACCCCGATGAAATCGTGGCTCAGTACGGCGCCGATACCATGCGGATGTATGAAATGTTCATCGGCGACTTTGAAAAGGCTGCTCCCTGGTCCAGCGCTTCCATCCGGGGCTGCAAGCGTTTTCTGGATCGGATCTGGAGCTTGCAGGATCAGGTGCTGCCGCAAGAGGAGTACCGTCCCGCTTTGGAAAGCGCCTTCCACAAGACCATTGCCAAGGTGAGCGGCGACATTGAACAGTTGAAGTTCAACACGGCCATCGCCGCCATGATGAGCCTGCTCAACGAGATCACCGCTGCCGGCGGCGTCACCAAGGGAGAGTTGAAGACCCTGTTGCTGCTCCTAAACCCCTTTGCGCCCCACATCACCGAGGAGATCTGGCAGCAGCAGAATTTCGGCGGACAGATTGCCCACCACAGCTGGCCTAAGTACGATCCTGCCAAGTGCGTGGAAGATACGGTGGAAATCGCAGTCCAGGTCAACGGCAAGATCAAGTGCCGGCTGCAGGTGCCTGCGGATGCCGGCAAGGAACAGCTTTTGGAACTGGCTAAGGCAGAAGAAAAGGTGGCCCAAGCCATGGAAGGCAAAACCATTGTGAAGGAAATTGCCGTGCCGAAAAAACTGGTGAACATTGTGGTCAAGTAAATAGACTGAGAAAAGAGACCTGTCGCATGAAAATACGGCAGGCCTTTTTTTATCCTTTTTGTGTGCGCCGGTAATGAAGATAGGAGAACAGAATAGGCAGGGCAAACAGGAGAACCAAGAGAAGGATTGTGATAAGAAGCCATTGGAAAAAAGCGTTGATGATCATTAGAATTCCGCCGATGACCCAAACAAAACCGGCTAGGCGGTGGGTATAATTCCAGTTTTCTTCGTCGTGGAGGGTCCAGGGCAGCTTGATGCCGATGGTGTAGTTTTGGGGACATTTGGGTAGGAAGTTGCCGAGAATCACAATAAACAGACCCAGCAAAATGGACAGAATCAATACAATGGGGATGTTTGCTCCCATAGAGATAAAAAACAGGATGGGCAGGACCAAGTTGCAAAGGAAAGGACAAATCCAAAGCCCAATAACCCGAAACAGCTTCGTGTGTCGATTTGCTTTTGGATCGGTTTTGATGCCGAATAGGGCAAAGGCATCCACGGCAGCGAAAAATACCGGCAGGCCAAAGACAGCTAGTGCTTTAGGAGCGTAGGTATTGACTTGTTGGGCGGAATTGAACTGAATGGGGATTTGCTCCGGTAGCTGGTTCCATAGGATCAGCCCCAACAGAATGGGAAGGAGACAGAGCAGAATGGACAAGGATATTTGTTTAGCTTTCATGAGAGTTTCCTCCGAATTGCGCCAGCCAAAGCATGGCTTCTTCCAACACCGATGCGTTAAGCTGGTAATAGATAAAGTTTTTTTGCTTGTGTTCCCGAATGAGATCTGCCTTTTTCAATTGGGAAAGGTGATAAGAGACGGTGGGAGCCGTCATATCAAATTTTCCGGCAATCTCTCCCGCCGACATCTCTCCATGTCGCAGTAGGATCAGGATTTCCCGGCGGACCGGATCGGAAAGCGCTTT
>DXWR01000297.1 GCA_019416775.1 Oscillospiraceae bacterium
TTTTTCATCATGGATATACATTGCGGTTCGGGCCATTTTTTGAAAGTGGTTTCGCAAATTCCGCTTCCCTGTGGCCTATTGACTTTATCAGAATTTTCTTTTACGAAAAACAAATCCGAACCCATCGCCAACCGGCACAAGGTTCGGATTAGTTGATTGTGGTGGAGGCGAGGGGAATCGAACCCCTGTCCGAAAATCGATTCCCTCTGCTTTCTACGAGCGTAGACTGTTCTTTCTCTCCCTCTAAAAACGGCAACAGTCAGCCTTTTTTAGAAGTCAGCCTCAAAAAACCTCTTCGGCGCCGAGGCCAACGCCGAACAAGTCCACCGCTTCAGTTAGCACTGCGTCAGAGCACGGCAATCTGCCGCAGCGGACAGCGTAATTTAATTACGCTGCGCAGAGTTCAAAACGACTAGTATTCTTGTTAGCGTTTATATTTAGGTGTGACGATTAACGTGTTTTCACCCACACGGCCCGCTTACAGAGCTGCACGGTCCCCGTCGAAACCTTTACGCCCCCATTTTAATGTTTGCCCTTTGATCCTACCGGTTTTTCTCCTTCATGGCCCGGTCAATTTCCCGCTTGGCGGCTCGTTTGGCCATGTCCTGGCGCTTGTCATAGAGCTTTTTGCCTTTGCACAGTCCCAGCTGTACCTTTACCCGGCTGCCTTTGAAGTACAGGGACAAAGGAATCAGGGAGATGCCTTCCTGCTTCAGCCGCCCGTACAGCCGGTCGATCTCCTTGCGGTGGGCCAACAGTTTCCGCACCCGGAAAGGATCTCGATTGAAGATGTTGCCTTGTTCGTAAGGGGAGATGTGCATACCTTTGACGAAGAGTTCCCCTTTGTCGATGGAGCACCAGCTGTCCTTTAAATTGACCTGCCCTTTGCGGATGGACTTGACCTCGGTACCGGTGAGTTCAATGCCGGTTTCCAGAGATTCCAGCACAAAGTAATCGTGCCGGGCTTTCCGATTCACTGCAATGGTCTTGGTGTTTTCCATGCTGCACACCTCCTTTTCCTTGTTCTGTGCGGTATTTTAGTATACCCTTTTCCTTCTCATTTGTCAAGAAAACCAGATGAATGGACTGTGAATTTTGCTTGGATGGATAGAAAAACACCCACAACAAAATTGCTGCGGGTGTAAAAATCAGATTGTTTTCAGCGTTAGATGTCGAAAATACCAAGTCCGTCCAACACCGAGGATACTAAGATTGCCACCAAGCAGATGGGAGCAATATACTTGATCATGACGTTAAATAGTTTTTTCATCTTGAACTTTCCGTTCAACCCCACTTCATCGGCGATGGATTTCACCCCGATGACGTATCCCACAAAGATGCAGGTCAAGAAGGCTACAATGGGCATCAGCACCGAATTGCTGAGGAAATCGAAAAAGTCCAGAATGGTCATGCTGCCCAAGAAGGTGACGCCGCTCCAAATGCTGAAGCCCAGGCAGGAGGGCAGGCCGATCACCAGAGCGCCGATCCCTACCAAGATACAGGCCTTTAGCCGGGTGAGCTTGAGCTTGTCGCAGAGAATGGAAACGATGGTTTCCATCAAGGAGATGCTGGAGGTCAAGGCGGCAAAGAACACCAGAATAAAGAAGATGCACCCGATGACGTTGCTCAACCAGGGAATCCCGCCGCTCATCCGTTCAAACACCTGGGGCAGGGTCTGGAACATCAATCCCGGCCCGGCGTTCATTTCAGAAGCGTTGCCTCCGGAAAAAACGTAAAACGCCGGTACGATCATCAGCCCGGCGATCAGGGCAAAGCCGGTGTCGCAAAGCTCGATTTGGTGAACGGAGGATTCAATGTGCACGTCCTTTTTCATATAGGAGCCGTAGGTGATCATAATGCCCATGGCCAAGGACATAGAGTAGAACAGCTGGCCCACTGCTGCCAAAATGGTGGTGCCGGAGAAGTTGGAGAAATCCGGGGTAATGTAGTAGAGCACACCCTCTAAAGCACCGGGCATGGTGACGGTAAAGATGGCGATGATCACCGAAAGCACCGCCAACACCGGCATCATAAACTTACTGGCCTTTTCCACCCCTTTTTCTACCCCCAGCAGGACGATGATAAAGGTAATGGCGATGAACAGCACAAACCAGAAAATCGGTTCGATGGGCTGGGCGGTATATTGGTCGAAAAAGTTGGGATCTGCTGCCTGGGCGGCCCCGCCGGTGGCGTATTGGGCAATGTATTTGGTGACCCATCCGCCAATGACGCTGTAGTAGGGAAAGATGATGATGGGGACTAACGAAGTCAGCACCCCTAAAAAGGCCCATTTCTTATTCAGCTTTTTAAATGCCCCGATGGCACTGAGCCCGGTTTTCCGCCCGATGGCAATTTCCGCTACCATCAAAGCAAAGCCAAAGGTTACTGCTAAGATAATGTACACCAGCAAAAAGGTGCCGCCGCCGTATTTTGCTGCCAGATAGGGAAACCGCCAGAGGTTTCCCAACCCGATAGCAGACCCGGCGGCTGCCAGCACAAAGCCGATTTTGCCGGTAAAGGAACTTCGTTTTTTTTCTTCCATGATTGCTTTCTCCTTTTTTGAAACTAACAGAACAAAGACAAGTTCAGTATACCGGATTTTTCGACAAAAGGCAAGGAAAACCGAACAAACTTTAGAGCAAGATAATATAGCTGTTGCTTTTAACTATAAACACATTTCAAATTATTTGACGGATGCAAAGATCTGGATTCCCTATAAGTTGTCCGGATTGAAAAAGAAGGGAGATGGGACAAGGAATTTCCTTAAAGTATGTTTTGGGGTACCGGAAGCTCCTGAAAATAGAGCTGCTCCCAATCCTGCTTGAGAAGCTGTAAGGTATTGTGAGCGGCAGTGTAGTTGCCTTCTTTGCAGAATAATTCCACTTCCAGCCATTTTTCAGCGATTTCTTCCAAGGAAGAATGGTAGAGAAATAGGGTAAGAAGCTGCATTTCCTCTTCCCAATCCTCTCGAGTTTGGGCAATTAGTGCCAGATCCGGCTCTTTTTGGGCTACCGACTGTTGGATGGTGTCGATCCGAGAAACATAGACGTCCATGTCTTGGCTCAACCGCCAGATGGACAACAGTCCCAACACAATTAGAATCAGAATAATCACCAGGATGGCAATCAGTCGCTTCATTTCTTCTTTTCCTCCTTGGGGATCAGGGTGTATTGGTGACTCTTATTGGCGGAAAGGAGGAACACCTGCCCCAAGGGAATGTGTTCCTTTTCCAGGATCTTGGCCAGTTGTTTCCGGCTCATGGAAGCTCCCCGCAGGCCGTCCTCCAACAGGACTCCATCGCTGACCACCACCACCGGCACTTCCTGAGGAGCCAGGGTGAGCTTGAGCTGTTTGGGGGTTACGGGGGCGTCCTTTTCGTAGGGCAGGATGGAAACCGTACCGTTGGTTTCCACAATGGCATACTGAATTTGAGCGAGATCGAAGATCCCTTGGCTGCGCAGGCTTTCCATCAAATCGTCGATGGAAAATCGCAGGTTCTTCAGCGCCCCCTGATCCACCACCCCATTGTGGATAATTACTACCGGGTTTCCACCCATGAGGGTGCGGACGCTTCGAAACCGCAGACTTAAAAGGCTGACGATCAGCTCCAGTCCTACCAGCACTGCCACCGGGATGATCCCCATGAGCAGCGGCACATCCGGATCCTCCACCGGCAGGGAGACGATGTTGGAGATCAGCACTGAGATCACCAATTCCGCCGGCTGCAATTCTCCCAGCTGGCGTTTTCCCATCAAACGCATAAAAATCATGATGCAGAGGTAAAGCACCACCGACCGAATCAAAACCGTAAGCATAAAACCCCTCCCCAGCGGCAACCATAACAAGCGAAAACGGAAGAATTTGTTCTTGGTTAGTATGAATCCAAGGGGGAGAATTTATGCCAAATTCCAAGTTGCCGGAGCACATTACAGCGTCTCTCACCGAAAATATCAACGCCTTAAAGGAGTACACCGGCAATTCCGCCGCCTTGGCGATCCGCCAGCTCACCGTGGGCGGGGTGGACATCGCCACGGTGGGGGGTGAAGGGATGATCGCGGTGGACCAGCACAACAAGCTCATTGCCGCCTTAAATCGGAAATACGAATACCAATATGCCACCCCTCAGGACATTGCCCAATTTGTCTGCCAGGGGAGTTTGTTTGCCAACCAGCTGTTTGAACTGTCCACCTTTTCTAAGGTGTTGATGCAGATGGGCAATGGCAACCTGATTCTGCTGATTGACGGGTATCCCATTGCCATCGCCATGACTATGCCCGGCTTTGCCTACCGCAGCATTTCTCAGCCGGACAATGAAATCAACGAACGGGGAAGCAAAGAAGCTTTCACCGAGCCCATCCGAGTGAATATGGCCTTGCTGGAACGGCGGATTAAGTCGGACAAGCTGCGGATGGAAATGCAGGAGTGCGGCACCGTCTCCCGCACCGAGTACTGTTTGGTTTGGCTGGAGGACGCCGCCGATCCGGCTCTGCTGGAACAGGTGCGGCAGAAACTGAAAAAGGTGAAACTCCGCCAGGTGTTAAACAGCGGTTACCTCCAATGCTTTCTGGAGCCCAAGGGATTTCATCTGTTTCCCAATGTGGGGCAGACCGAACGTCCGGACACCCTCTGCGCCAAGCTGGACGAGGGCCGGATCGGGGTGCTGGTGGACGGCAATCCCTTTGCTTTGATCGTGCCCTATCTTTTCAGCGAAAATTTCCAGACCATGGACGACTATTGCTCCAAGCCCTACTACGCCACTCTGATGCGGCTGATCAAGTATCTGGCTTTTGGGCTGGCGGTGCTGCTGCCGGGACTGTATGTGGCCATCGGTACCTTCCACCAGGAGCTGGTGCCGCACTCTTTGCTGTTTTCCATTGTGGCCGCCGAGGAGACCACTCCCTTTTCCTTGATGGTAGAGGCGTTGGTGATCCACTTTCTCTATGAGATCATGCGGGAAGCGGGGCTGCGATTGCCCAAAGCCATCGGCCATGCCGTTTCTATTGTGGGGGCGCTGGTGATTGGGGATGTGGCGGTGTCCGCCGGTTTGATCGGCACTCCAATGGTGCTGGTAGTGGCGTTGACCGCCATCTCTTCCTTTGTAGTCCCCAACCTCCACCAACCGGTGAGCCTACTGCGGTTTCTGCTGATTGTCATCGGAGGGACCTTTGGGCTGTACGGCATCAGTTTGGCCATTGTGGCTGTGGCGGTAAACGCTGCTTCTATGCAAAACGGAGGTGTTCCTTATCTCAGTCCCATTTCTCCTTTGAATCTCACTTCCTTGGGGGATACCTTTCTGCGGAAAAACACCAAGTGGCTTTCCCGGCACCATATCACCGTCAACCACCTTTACGGCAGCAATCCCCCCAAATCTGATTCCGACAAGGAGTGAACTGCCTTGAATCAAGACTCTCGCATCAGCTTGTGGCAGGTGGTGATCCTACTCTGCCTATCCCGGATGTTTTCGGTGATGACCATGTGCATGGTGTACACTTCTTTCAATATCCAGGAAATGTTTTACGGTTCCCTGCTGGCCATTCCTCTGGCCTTTCTGGCGTTTCTGCCGGGAGGACTGTTGTTCCAAAAACGCCCCCGGCTGCTGATGGACAACCGTGCCAAATGGCTGTGGATGGTTCTCTATCTTTTCTTGGCTTTGAGTTGGCTGCTGATGACCTTGCTGCACCTGGACTTCTTTTTGGGCAATGCTGTTTTTCCTCAAGCCCCTTCCATTGCCCTGCTTTGGCCGGCGGTGCTGGCAGGGTGCTGGTGCGCCTACCAGGGGTTGGAGGGTTTGGCACGGTATGGTTCCATCCTGTTTATCTTTTTCGCCATCAGTGTGCTGCTGTTGCTCTGCACCGCCGCCCCGGAGATGTCCGCTACTCGGTTGGATCCCATCACCACTGTGGATTGGGGAAATATCTGGGCGGTGGCCGTGAATAATCTGTTCCAAAATCCGGAATTGATTTTCCTCCCGCTGCTGGCTCCCCGGTTGGCGGAAGGGAAGCTGTTGAAAGCTGGGGTGTGGTACTGCCTGCTCAGCGGGGGATTGGTGGCTCTGCTGTTTGGTTTGGTCTGCTTCACCTTTGGGGACTTTACCACCAATATTGTCTATCCGGTATACTCTCTGTCCGCCGCCATGCAGGTGGGATTTTTGCAGCGGCTGGATGCCGTATATATGGCCATTTGGGTGATGCTGGCTTTATTCCGTATTGCCATCCTTCTTTGGTTTTCCAAAGGATTTTTGATTCACGCCGCCCCGAAACGCAGCCCTCTTTCCTTGATTTTTTTGCTGGGAGGCGCACTGCTGGGGGTGAGCTGGATCCTGTCCGGGTCGCTGCTTTCCAACCAGCTGGCTTATCACCCTTGGGTCATGGGAGGCACTGTGGTGGTCAGTGCCTTGGTGTTTCCCATCGGTACCTGGCTTTGCCGGAGAAAGGAAGGGAAGGGAAAATGAAACGATTTGGAAAACGCCTGCTGGCTCTGCTGACCCTACTTCCGTTGCTGCTGCTCACCGGCTGTATCCAGGGGGTGCAGACCAGCGAACTGGCTTTGGTGGAAGCGGTGGGGATCGACCGCACCGAAGACGGTCAGCTCCAGCTTACCCTGCAGATTTTTGCCCCCCGGGGCAGCGGTTCCGCCACTGCTATTGACAGCTCCAAAAACAATTCCGCCATTCTCACCGCTACCGGCAACACCCTCAGCGAAGCGGTGGAAACTGCCAACCGAATGCAGGGGAAAACCATGTTTTTGGGTCATAATCGAGTGATTGTTTTGGGGCAAAGTTTGGTTACTGAGAGCATCCAGCCCATTCTCTCCTTTTTCGACCGCAGTGAAAATACCCGCCAAAACGCCCGGGTGCTGGTCAGCGCCGTCTCCGCCCAAGAGATTGTCTCCACCGGGCTGCAGCAAGGCATTCTCAGCGCCGAGTCACTGGAAGCGATGATCCGTCAGGGGGAGGAAAGCGACAGCGCCATTGAATGCAACTACTTTGCCTTATCCATGAAACTGGACGACACCGGAGGGAGTGCATTGATTCCGGTAATCCGCCCCTTGTCGGAGGAGGAAACGGAATCTGCCGCTCAGGAAAATTCCTCTTCCGGGGAAGAAGGGGTGAGTATGGCGGTGCTCAGCCAATTTCAACTGGAAGGCACCGCTT
>DXWR01000298.1 GCA_019416775.1 Oscillospiraceae bacterium
GTCCATCTTCCCACCAGACCTACCAGGGGTACATCGACAACCACATCAAGCCGAATATCGGAAAGATCCCACTGGAAAAACTCACTTCTCTGGAGTTACAGAAGCTCTACAAGAAGCTGTTGACCAGCGGGAGGATTAATAGAGTTGAGAGTAAACGCCAGTCCAAGGGCCTGAGTCCCAAGACGGTGCGGAACATCCACCAGATCATCGCCTCGGCTATGAAGCTGGCGAAGGAGCAGAAAATTATCGTCAGCGACCCCGTCGAAGGATGCGCCCTGCCGAAGCTGGAACACAAGGAGATGCAGACACTTCCGGTAGAACAACTAACCACCTTCCTCAGAGAGGCAAAGGACAGCGGCGTGTTCGAGATGTACTATGTGGAACTGGCCACTGGCCTGCGGCGGGGAGAAGTGCTGGGCATCAAGTGGGAGGACATTGATTTCGAACACGGTAACCTCCGGGTAAAACGGCAGGTGGCGAGAATCAACGGCGAGATAGCGGAGGCCCCGCTCAAGACGAAAAACGCCTATCGCACCCTGCCCCTGGCAGAGGACATATTCAGGTCCTAAAACAGCAGAGAAAGAAAATCGGCAGCAGCCCCTGGGTGTTCCCCTCGCCTACCGGCGGCCCGATTTCTCCAGACAGCGTGCTCCATATGCTCCACCGGATGCTGAAACGAGCCGGACTTCCCAACAATGTCATTAAGTTAAGCGTTTTCCGATGGAAGGGCGCAGAAAACAGCAACTTATTTCGTACAGATTTTTGGGAAAACGCTTAAAAAAGAAAGTTAAGAACCGGGGTATTCGCCCCGGTTCTTAACTTAATGACATTGGACTTCCCAAAGTCCGGTTCCACGACCTCCGGCACACGTTCGCAACATTGGCACTTCAGAATGGGGTGGACATCAAGACGGTGTCCGGAATGCTGGGGCACTTCTCGGCAGGGTTCACCCTGGACACCTATGCCCACGTCACCACGGTGGCCCAGAAGGAGGCGGCCAGGACCATGGAGAAGGTCCTGACGGCGGCAATCTGAAAGCGAAAAAATAATCCCAAACAGCAGGATAGCCTTGGCGCGGAAGAGCTGCGCCAAGGCGCATTTTTTGCCCCGTATGGGTCACGGTTTGGGTCAACTATAAATTTTGCAAAATCGCGTGATTTCTCCGGAAACTTTTTGGGATAAAAATTGAAGAAAAACCGTCTGATTTCTCGTGAAATCAGACGGTTTTGTGGTTGCGGGGGCTGGACTTGAACCAACGACCTCCGGGTTATGAGCTGCCGTCAATTTCTCCATCCGCTGCGGTACAATGCTTTCCGGGCCTTTTGGGGCCTAAAATTACCCAAAACCCGAAGGTTGTTCCTTTTCACTCCACAGCGATTTTCAGTAATCTGGGTCATGGTTTGGGTCAGCAGAAAAACCGGGCCTCGCCAAAGAAAGCGGTCCACTTTTCGATCACCTCGCCGCTCCGGGCCTCGATGATGCGCAGGATATTTCGCAGCACCCGCTCCGGGATTTGGGAGTTGTTGTTGCACAGCAGGCACTTCCCAGCCTTTGTGATCCACACCTTTGTTGCGTTGGCAGACGGCGCGCCCTCCGCCACATGGACGTGAACCGGCTCCAGGGGGTCGTTTTCGTTGGCCCAGAAGTACACCCAATATGGGCCGATTTTAAAAACTTGAGGCATTCTCAAAGCCTCCCTGCCGGGCAAATTCCAAGATCAAATGGGCTGTGGATTCAATCACTTCCTGATACCGGGCGATTTCTTCGGCGGTGAAGCCATGGATATCCTCCCAGCGGTACGGCGGGAGAAAGCAGGAGGCGTGATGGAACCCATCCTTGGCATCCGGCTTTTCAATATACACCTTGACCTCACCGTTTGGAAGCGTATTGGAATGAACGATCTCGGTATCACCGTCGATCTGCAGAAACGGGTACATCACAGAAGATACACCTCGCTTACCGAAATTTTATGTGCTTCTATAGGAAGTATACCATATGCGTGGAGAAAATGGAAGCATAGGCTTTCTCATGTATGATATCACTCCTGTGAATTTTAGGCTTGCATTCTCGGGAAAATCCAGCCACTTCTCCAGGGGTCTAATATCTCTGAATCTCGGCATTTGGTACGTGATCCAGTGGAGAGGCATCCGCATTCGGGCTCAACCCACGAACCCGGAC
>DXWR01000299.1 GCA_019416775.1 Oscillospiraceae bacterium
GACTGAAAAGGAGACTTTGCATTGTATCAACAAGAAAGGAAGGATTTTCCGTTTGCGGAGCAGGCTCCCATGGCCTGGGCCAAAACCCGCTATGATCTTGGAAAGGTAACCCAAGCTTACCGCTTGCTCTATCAGCAGCGCACCTGGGCGATTCTGGCCATCGCAGTGGCCATTACAGCGTTTTATCTGCCCATTATGATCCTGAATCCGCTGATGGATCTATCCGCGGGGGAAGCGGTGGATCTTTCCTTTGCCTACCGCTTGATTTTACCGCTGCTCCTTGTTTGGGTGATCGTGGCGGTTTGGCAGATCAAGTTGTCTCGAGCCGCCAAGATGGGATTGCGTTCCAATCATACGGTGGCAATTACCATTTTCCCCGACCATATCCACCTGGACAGTCACAGCGACCTCTCCGCTCAGGTATGGGATTGGCGGTATTCCGATATTCGGAAAGTGTGCTCCGACGGGGAACAGGTGGTGCTCTATGGCCCCGGGGCACTTGCCATGTTTCAACTTTCCGATCTGGAAGGAGATGCTTCCCAGGCGCTGGAGCTGCTGAAAGGGAAGGTGAAGCGGTTTTCCGGCCCCACCTGGCTGACCCAAGGACGGCCAAAAGGAAAGATGCTGAGGGGGAAGGGGTTCAGCCGGCTGCGTATCGCTTTGCTGGTGCTGTTTGTGCTCAGCTGCTGTGCGGTGCTGGTTGGGCTGATCCTTTCTTCCTACCTTTCTGCTTCTTTGAACGCTAAAGGATTTGAGTGTTTTTATTACGGCTTTTGCCTGGTTCTTCCCATTCCCCTTGCCGCCTTTCTGCTGGGAGAATGGGGACAGACCAGGGGGCTTCCCACCAAAAAAGAGCGGATAGCAGGAGCCGTGGTGACAGCGGTGTTGCTATTGCTGGCACTGTTTTTCTTTGCCGTGAGCTGATTTCTATTTTTCTGTGGAATGGTTTCTGCCTTGTTGTATGACACTTTCCAATTGCTGCTGTGCCCGTTTCCAGTGGATCACCTGGATCCAATCTTGGATATAGTCCTTGCGGAGGTTGTAGTGCTTGAGGTAATAGGCGTGTTCCCAAACGTCAATTACCAAAATGGGCTGCAATCCCTGTTCGATGGGGCAGTTTTGGTTTGGGGTAGTGACGATTTTTAACCCTCGCTGCCCCCAAACCAACCAGGCATATCCCGATCCAAATACAGAGAGGGCTGCATTTTGAAATGCTTCCAAAAAAGCATCTATACTTCCGAATTTCCGGCAAATGGCTTGCAGCAATACTCCTTTGGAAAGCGGAGGAGCCGGGTTGGCCATCCCCTCAAAAAAGAACCGGTGGTTGTAAACGCCCCCGGCGTTGTTTCGGATGGAGGTTTGCAGTGGGCAGGGAAGCCGTCCGGAAATCTGGATCAGCTGCGTTAAGGAAAGCCTTTGCAGTTTTGGCTCTTTTTCCAGGACGGCATTTAGGTTGTCGATATAGGTTTGCAGATGCCTGTCGTGATGCAGGTGCATGGTTTTTTCGTCGAGAAACGGTTCCAGCGCCTGGTAATCGTAGGGCAGGGGCTGGTTCACAAAGGGAAAGTAATTGTTTTTCATAGCAGAACCTCACAGTTTTTTCTGGCCAGCTTATGTCCGGAATCCCTGTTTCATTCCTGAAAGTATGGGGAAAGAAAAAATCCCGTCAGTACTCTGTCAAGATGGAATCTAAATTTGGGAAGGAGTTTTCTTGATGAAAAAGAGATCGATTATTCCTTCATTGATAACGGCATTTCTTTTGATGGCCCTCCATCTGAGTGCTTGCTCTGCTTCTTTTCAAGAGACCGATTCTTCATTAGATAGTATGGGGGAGAATTCCCCTTTGTCTGCGGAATCTGGAATGGATTCTCAAATTTCAGAATCTCAACTGCTGGATTTTACGATTGCCAACCTTTCCATGGGGGAGAATGTATCGGTGGATTATCCGCAAATTCAGGGAACCGGTTATGATCAAACCAATGAATTTCTCCGGAAAACGGTCAAAGAGGTGGTTCAGATCAGACTGTCGGAACCGACTTCTCAGGTAACGGCTTCTCTTGCGGGGAATATAACCTATTGGGACGGCCGGATTCTCTGCTTTGTGTTGGAAGGGTTGTGGAATGATTCTTCCGCTGCTCATCCGGTTTCGGTTTGGTTGCCAATCTTGATTGATTTGGATCATCAAACCTTGGTGTCACTGGCGGATTTGCTGTCGGTGGATAAAGAATTGGTCGTTTCCTTCCGGCAGGCATATCGAGAACAGGTTGTCTCCGGCTTGGAAGAGAAATTACAAACGGATCTTTCCCAAGAGGCAGAATCTTTGAAGCAGCTTTTGGATCAAATGACGGATGAAGCAATTCGCTCTGCGTTAAGCCAGACTGCTTTGGATTCGGATGGATCGCTTCAAGGCTTTTTTACCAATGCAGGGATGGGCGTCAGCGTCGCTTTGCCCCATGCCCTGGGAGATCATTTTGAAGTGTATCTGGAAAGAAGATAGTTTACTGTTCTTCCTCCCACCCCTTGCAAACGTCAATCCATCCTTCACTTCCGGAAAACTGTTCCAATTCCGGCAGACGCAACAAGACTGCGCTGTTTGCGCTTCCCGCCGCCGGGTAGACCTGCGTAAACCGCTTTAAGGAGACATCCAAATACACCTTCACGCCAGGCCGGATGCAGAAGGGGCATACCCCTCCCGGCGGATGGCCGATCAACGATTCCACCTCTTCCCGGGCAATCATGGCCGCCTTTTGGTGGAACTGTTCTTTGTATTTTCGGTTGTCGATTTTCGCGTCTCCGGCGGCTACAATCAAGATCGGCTGGCCCTCCACCAAAAAGGAGAGGGTTTTGGCAATCTGCTTGGGCTGACACCCCAATGCTTCCGCCGCCTGCTGCACGGTGGCACTGGATTGCTCCAGCAGCAGTACCCGGTCACCCAATTCGGCTTGGGTAAAGAATTCTTTCACTGCTTGAAATGACATGGCCATGTCTCCTTGCTGCGTTGTTTCTATGGAAGTGTCATGGAAAACAGCGCCCCGGTGTTCCCGACACGCTGCTTTTTTCTTTGACCGGCGATCAGAAATTGCTTCCGTTCCAGCCCCACTGGGTGCAGAACTGATAGCTGACATAGATGTGTTCCGGGGGATATCCCAGCCGGTTGGCTAAAATTTTGGTGATTTCTCCCGTTAAGGCATTGCAGCTTTCGTCGCTGGGGGTGCCGTACACCTGTACCTCTACCATGGCGATTTTCTCAAATGCCTTCCCTTGATGCCAGAGAGCACAGCCCCCTTGGAGCTGTACCATCAGCCAAGCTTCGCTTTTCCCGGGGATTTTGGTGATGGCCTGTCCCAGATCGGTTTTGATGGCTTCCATTTCTTCTGCAGTAGGATTGGTGGTGAGTTTTGCATGGATAAAGGGCATACTCTGTTCCTCCTTGTTGTTGCGTGTATTGTAAACCCTTGCCGTCTGAGCATCCTCCCGGGTTTTCCCAACGGGAAGCCACCGGCCGGAGCCGGTGAATCAAAAGAGGAATTTCAGACAGAGGCTTACTGCTGCCTTTATTTTAACATGGTTTTTCTCCTCGCGCAACCAAAGCGGTTGATTCCTGTGCTTCAGATGGGTATAATAAAAGAAACTTGCCGGACATTCCGGCGTCGGAGGGAGAAGGGAAAGTATGTTGGACGGATTTTTAAAAACAGCGGCCGCTACCCCTACCATTCGGGTGGCAGATCCGGAATATAATGCCAAACAGATTGTAGATTTGCTTCATCAGGCGGTTGACCAAGGAGTAAAGTTTCTGGTGTGTCCGGAGCTCTGCCTGACCGGCTATACCTGCGGGGACTTGTTTTTGCAGCCTCTGCTTCTGGCTGGGGCGGAACGGGCCTTGGCTTTTGTTTTGGAACAGAGCAAAGATTTGCCGCTGCTGGCGGCGGTAGGGCTGCCGGTGATGGTGGAAGGTAAACTTTATAACTGCGCCGCCGTCTTTTGCCAAGGGAAATTACTGGGCCTGGTGCCTAAGAAGCATATTCCAAACTACAGCGAATTTTACGAACAGCGCCACTTTACGTCTGGTACCGGCACGAACGGGGAAGTAACCCTCTGCGGCCAGACGGTGCCTTTTGGTGAAAAATTGCTGTTTCGCTGTCAGGATGCGCCTCTGTTTACTGCAGGTTTTGAAATCTGCGAGGATCTATGGGTGGCCCAGCCGCCTTCCGGGGACTTGGCGGAAGCCGGCGCCCTGGTGATCGGCAACCTGTCTGCCAGCGATGAGATGATCGGTAAAGAAGATTACCGCCGTCAGCTGGTCAGCAGCCAGTCTGCTCGTCTGGTTTGCGGTTATGTGTACGCCGACGCAGGCTACGGAGAATCCTCCACCGACCTGATCTTTGCCGGCCACAACCTCATTGGAGAAAACGGCGCCATTTTAACCGAAAGCAAGCTCTTTGAAAATCAGATGGTGGTTACGGAATTGGATCTATTCAAACTGGCCCAGGAACGGCGGCGGCTCACCACCTACCGCCAGGGCAGGGAAGAGGAGTTCCGGTTGGTGACCTTTTCTCTGCCGATGGAGGAAACCACCTTGACCCGTTGGATCGATCCCCATCCCTTTGTTCCTTCCGATCCCACCCAGCGCACCCGCCGCTGTGAGTCCATCTTTGCCATGCAGACCACCGGACTTTGCAAGCGGCTGGAACACTCCCATTCCAAAACAGCAGTGGTGGGCCTTTCCGGCGGCTTGGACTCCACACTGGCCTTGTTGGTGGCGGCCCGGGCCATGAAACGGCTGGGGCGTCCTGCTTCCGATGTGGTGGCGGTGACCATGCCTTGCTTTGGCACCACCAGCCGCACTCGCTCCAATGCGGAAACGCTGGCGCAGCTGCTGGGAGTGACCTTCCGCACGGTGGATTTAAAGGAAAGTGTGCTGCTGCATTTTCGGGACATCGGCCACAATGTGGAGGATCACAGCGTGGTGTATGAAAACGGCCAGGCCCGGATGCGCACTTTAGTGCTGATGAACATTGCCAACCAAACCGGAGGCTTGGTGATCGGTACCGGCGACCTCAGTGAATTGGCGTTGGGCTGGGCCACCTACAATGGGGACCATATGTCCATGTACGGCGTCAATGCCAGTATCCCCAAGACCTTGATCCGGCACATGGTGCGCTACGTTGCCGATACCGGGGAAGAACCGGGACTGCGCCAGGTGCTGCTGGATATTTTGGACACTCCGGTGAGCCCGGAACTGCTGCCCCCCACCGGGGACGGCGCCATTGCCCAGGTGACGGAAGATTTGGTAGGCCCCTATGAGCTCCATGACTTCTTTTTGTACTATGGGATCCGCTGGGGATTTGAGCCGAAGAAGGTGTACCGTCTGTGCCGGTATGCGTTGGGCGATGTGTACGACAGCGCTACCATCTTGAAATGGCTGGAAACCTTTTATCGCCGGTTTTTTGCCCAGCAATTTAAACGTTCCTGTCTGCCGGATGGCCCGAAGGTGGGTTCTATGACCCTTTCTCCTCGGGGGGATTGGCGGATGCCCAGCGACGCTTCCGCCGCTTTGTGGCTGGAGCAGATTCGTTCTTTGAAACCGTAATTTGGGAGTTTTTTCATTTTTATTCTTGACAAACCCAAGGGGAAAGAGTATCATATTCAAAGAAAATGCGTAGATCGGGACGCCGGAGCTGCTGCCCTTTCAGAGAGCTGCCGTTTGGTGCAAGACAGTAGGAATGCTGCTTCAATGGTTATCCCCCGTGAGCAGGCTGCCCAACGCTGGTAAATGCCAGTCAGTAAGTTTGCCCGGAAGCCCGCCGTTATTGGGAAATACATTGTTGGATGTATGAGCGGCCGGAATACCGGCAATCGGAGTGGTACCGCGGATGCTAATGCCTTCGTCTCCTGGAATAACAGGAAGGCGGAGGCTTTTCTGTTGGAAATTTTAGAAAGGGGTCCAATTTATGTTGACACTGGACAAAATCTATCATGCGTCTTATGTATTAAAAGACGTCGTTCGGAAAACAGATTTAATCGAAGCACCCAACCTTTTGCCAAATCAAAGCATTTATCTGAAAACCGAAAACCTGCAGGTGACCGGTTCCTTTAAGGTCCGGGGCAGCGCTTATAAAATCTCCACCTTGACCGACGAGGAAAAAGCCCGCGGCGTTATCGCCTGTAGCGCAGGCAACCATGCCCAGGGCGTGGCTTTGGCCGCTACCAAGCATGGCATGAAAAGCATTATCTGCCTGCCTGACTGCGCACCGATTTCCAAGGTGGAGGCGACCCGGAATTACGGCGCCGAAATCTGCATGGTAAAGGGCGTGTACGACGACGCGTACCAAAAGGCGGTGGAACTCACCCAGGAGCACAATTATACCTTCATCCATCCCTTTGACGACGAAGATGTCATTGCCGGTCAAGGCACCATCGGCTTGGAAATTCTGGACCAGCTGCCGGATGTTAATGCGGTGGTGGTGCCGGTGGGCGGCGGCGGATTGATTTCCGGTGTGGCCTTTGCCATTAAGCACCTGCGCCCTCAGTGTAAGGTGTACGGCGTTCAGGCAGCTGGCGCACCCAGCATGGCCTATTCCCTCCAGGAACATGGCATTCGCAGTCTGACCGCAGTTTCTACTGTGGCGGACGGCATTGCCGTTAAGACTCCCGGTGAGCACACCTTTGCACTCTGCCAGGAATATGTAGACGAAATCGTCACCGTTACCGATGACGAAATCGCCACCGCTATTTTGGCTTTGATGGAACGGCAGAAGCTGGTCACCGAAGGCGCCGGCGCCGTCAGCGTGGCTGCTGTGATGTTTGGCAAGATTCCGGTGGAAGGAAAGGTTTGCTGTCTGCTCAGCGGCGGCAACATCGACGTGACCATCCTCAACCGGGTGATTTCTCGTGGTTTGCTGAAAAGCGGCCGGAGCTTGGATTTGACCATTGAACTCACCGACCGTCCCGGGGAACTGCAAGAGGTCAGCCGGATCATTGCAGAATTGGGCGGCAATGTGGTGAATGTCAACCATGACCGCAGCGACATCAATATGGACATCAATTCCTGCATCCTGAAAATCCGCATGGAAACCAGAGACGAAGCACATAAACAGCAGATCATCCACGCCTTGAAAGAGGACGGCTACAACCTGCTGTAAAAAGATATTGATTAGGAGGAGTTTCTTATGAAGTTTATTTCCACCGACAAAGCCCCCGGCGCCATCGGCCCGTATTCTCAGGCTGTCATCACCGGAAACCTGTTGTTCACCTCCGGCCAGATTGCCATCAATCCTGCCACCGGGGAAGTGGAGAGCGACACCATTCAGGGTCAGACCGAACAGATTATGAAGAATCTGGGCGCTCTGCTGGAAGCAGCCGGCAGCAGCTACGCCAAGACGGTGAAAACCACCTGCTTTTTGGCGGACATGAATGACTTTGCCGCATTTAACGAGATTTACGGCAAATACTTCACCGAAAAGCCGGCCCGCAGCTGTGTGGCAGTGAAGACTCTGCCCAAAAATGTGCTGGCAGAAGTGGAACTGATTGCGGAACTGTAATTTTATCGGATGAAATGCAAAAATGACGTTTTCGGAACGAAATGCTCTGAGAACGTCATCTTTTTATTTAAGAGAATAATCCTTTGGCAATTTTGCGCAGTGCATGGGCCGAAAAATTCAATTGTTGCCGCTCTCCTCGATCTAATGCAATGGGTACGGTGGTTTCCACCCCGTCGCTTCCCACAATGGCAGGCATGCTCAATACTACATTGTCAATGCCGTACTGCCCGTGAAGCATGACCGAAACCGGCAGAATGGACTTTTCGTCCCGCACGATGGCTTCGCAGATTCGCAGCACCGACATGGCAATGCCGTAATAAGTGGCCTTTTTCTTGGCAATGATTTGGTAAGCGCTGTTTTTTACCGCTTCGGAAATCTGCCGCATGGCTTCTTGATGATGGAAGTAACCCCGCATTTCGCAGATGTGGTGGATGGGGATACCGGAAACATTGGCGCTGCTCCAAACCGTGATTTCGCTGTCCCCGTGTTCCCCGATGATAAAGGCGTGGATGCTTCTGGGGTCGATGCTTAAATGTTCCCCTAGTTGATACTTTAACCGGGAGGTATCCAGTACCGTGCCCGAACCGATCACCCGGTGTTCCGGCATTCCGCTGAGTCGAATGGCTGCGTGAGTGAGAATGTCCACCGGGTTGGAAACAACCAGCAGAATCCCCTGAAAATTCCGCATGGCGATTTCCGGAATGATGCTGCGGAAAATCCCCACGTTTTTCTGCACTAAATCCAGCCGGGTTTCTCCCGGCTTTTGATTGGCGCCAGCGGTAACGATAACGATGGCGGCATCGGTAATGTCATCGTAATTTCCGGCGTAAATTTTCATGGGCTGTGCCAGGGGAATGCCGTGGGCTACATCCAGTGCCTCGCCTTCTGCCTTTTCCTGGTCTACGTCCAGCAGCACCAGCTCGGAAAATAACCCGCTCTCCATGAGACAGAATGCGGTAGCAGATCCTACAAATCCGCAGCCCACAATAGCGGCTTTTCGATGGTTGATAGAATTCGGTTTCATTTTCTGCCCTTTCTTCGATGAAAAATAGGAAGAGATGAACAACGGTATTTCAAAGGAACCGTTTTAGTATGCCATGTTTTTTTATTCATACTCCCTTGCCTTATGAAAGAAATGGCGGCACATTTTGGCGAAAATATACTTCCTGTGTCAATCTTCCGGAAAAACTGAAAATGAACGGGGCGATTTAACCTATTCTTTGCAAAAGCCTGTTGTATTTTATAGGCTGTTGTGGTAGAATAAAGTGAATTCATTTGCACAGGAAAGGCTGTGAGACTAGGTTGGAAAAAAAGCTGGCACTGTATGGGTTTAATAACCTGACCAAAACTCTGAGCTTCTGTATTTACGATGTATGTTACGCCAAAACGCCCCAGGAGCAGCAGCAATATATCGCATATATTGATGAACAATATAATTCGGAGCGTTTGACGCATATTCTATGTCAGGTGACCCAAATGATCGGCGCCCAGATCTTGAATATTTCCAAACAGGATTATGAGCCGCAGGGAGCTTCGGTGAATATTCTCATTGCAGAAGAAGCTCTGGATCCGGATCTGGTGGACTATTCCTGCAACGGCGGCCGTTATAAGCCGGAGCACCGCACGGTGCACGCCCATCTGGATAAAAGTCATGTTACAGTGCACACCTTTCCGGAAGCACACCCGAAAAATAACATCCCTACCTTCCGGGTGGATATCGACGTGTCCACCTGCGGGAAAATTTCTCCGTTAAAGGCGTTGGATTACCTGATCGGCTGCTTTGACTCGGACATCATTACCATGGATTACCGGGTCCGAGGGTTTACTCGGGATATGGATGGACGGAAGCTGTTTATCGACCACGACATCACGTCCATTCAAGATTATATTGCCTGGGATACCTTGCAGCGTTACGACGCCATTGACGTCAATGTGTATCAGTCCAATATCTTTCATACCAAAATGCTCATCAAGGAGTCGGAGCTGGATCTGCAAAACTATCTGTTCCACTCCGACATCAGCCAGCTGTCCGAGGAAGAAAAGCTGCTGATTACCCGGAGTCTGCGCCGGGAAATGATGGAAATCTACACCGGAATGAACATTTACGGATAAAGGACTGTGACAGAACGACTGCCGTGCAGGGGGTGTTTACAAATTGAATCGTGAAAAACAAACGGCAGCGCCCCTCTATGAGGCGCTGTTGAATCATCGTCTCAACCGTATTGTCCATTTGGATGTACCGGGACATAAAGGCGGGCGAGGCAATAAAGAACTGCGGGACTTTTTGGGCCGCACCTGTCTCCAAAGCGACGTCAACTCCATGAAACCGCTGGACAATCTCTGCCACCCGGTGGGAGTGATCAAGGAGGCTCAGGATCTGGCTGCCGATGCCTTTGGCGCCAAAAACGCCTTTTTCATGGTCAACGGCGCCACGGCCGGGGTTCAGGCCATGATCCTTTCCAGCTGTAAGCCGGGGGACAAGATTATTTTGCCCCGAAACGTCCATCGCAGCGCCATCAACGCTTTGGTGCTGACCGGGGCGTATCCGGTGTACATCAACCCCGGGGTGGATCAGCGGCTGGGGATCGCTTTGGGGATGGCTATGGAGGATGTGGAGCGCACCATTGCCCAGCATCCGGACGCCAAGGCGATTTTGGTGAACAACCCCACCTATTACGGGGTTTGCTCCAATTTAAAAGAAATCGTCCGCTTGGCCCATGCAAAAGGAATGATGGTGCTTTGCGACGAAGCCCACGGCACCCATTTCTACTTTGGGGAAGATATGCCCTTGTCCGGGATGGCAGCGGGTGCGGATATGGCGGCAGCCAGCGTCCACAAAACCGGCGGCAGTCTGACCCAGAGCAGCATTCTTCTCTGCGGGGAACAGGTCAACGCTGACTATGTCCGGCAGATCATCAACCTGACCCAAACCACCTCCGCCAGCTATCTGCTGATGTCCAGTTTGGACATTGCCCGGCGGAATCTGGCTTTGCATGGGGTGGAGATGTTCCGGAAAACCTGCGATTTTGTCAACTACGCCCGGGAAGAGATCAATCAAATCGGCGGGTATTACGCTTTTGGCCGAGAACTGTGTAATGGGGATACCGTCTATGACTTCGACCCCACCAAGCTGTCTATCCACACCCGGGATGTGGGCTTAGCCGGCATCGAGGTGTATGACCTGCTCCGGGACGAATACGACATTCAGATTGAGTTCGGGGACATCGGCAATATTCTGGCCATTGTGTCCGCCGGAGATCGGGAATTGGAAATCGAACGGCTGATTTCCGCCCTCAGTGAAATCAAACGCCTTTACGGCAAAGATCCTACCGGGATGTTTGACCATGAGTACATTGCTCCGGTGGTAAAATTGCCCCCGCAGCAGGCGTTTTACAGCCCCAAAGAGTCGGTGCCGATAGAGGAAAGCCTGGGCCGGGTCTGCACGGAATTTGTCATGTGCTATCCGCCGGGTATCCCCATTTTGGCTCCGGGGGAACTGGTGACCGGGGAAATTTTGCAGTACATCCGCTACGCGCGGGAGAAGGGTTGTTTCCTCACCGGTACCGAGGACCTGTCCATCCAGCGGCTGAATGTAGTGAAATCGGAATAAAGCAGCGACATCTCTGGAATAGAAAGCAGGAACAATATGGAATTATGGTTTTCCGAACCCCATACCAAACACGCAAAATTTTCCGTGCAGATTAAGGAAAGTATTTTAACCCGGCAAAGCCGGTACCAGCGCATTGATGTGATGGATACCTACGATTTCGGCCGGATCCTTACTCTGGACGGCTATATGATGCTCACCGAAAAGGACGAGTTTATCTACCATGAAATGATGGTGCACTTGCCCATGGCAGTCAACCCGGACATCCGCCGGGTGCTGGTGATCGGCGCCGGAGACGGCGGCACCATCCGGGAGCTCACCCGTTATTCCACCATTGAGCACATCGATATGGTGGAGATCGACCGGGAGGTGGTGGAGGTCTGCAAAGAGTACCTGCCTCAAACCGCCTGTAAGCTGGAGGATCCCCGGGTGCACATCTACTACGAGGACGGGCTGAAATTCGTCCGCTATCATGTGCAGGAGTACGACCTGATCTTGGTGGATTCCACCGATCCCTTCGGTCCGGGGGAAGGGCTGTTTACCAAGGAGTTTTACGGCAACTGCTACAAAGCACTCACCGATCGGGGAATTCTCATCAACCAGCACGAGAGCCCCTACTATCCCATGGACGCCAAAGCCATGCAGCGGGCCCACAACCGGCTGTTTGGGGTGTTCGAAGTCTGTAAGTGCTATCAGATCCACATCCCCACCTATCCTTCCGGCCACTGGCTGTTCGGTTTTGCCAGCAAAGGTCTGGATCCGGTGAAGGACTGTCAGGCGGATCGCTGGAACGCGCTGGGCTTAAAAACCCGGTATTACAATACCCAGCTTCACAAGGGCTGCTTTGCCCTGCCCAACTATGTGCTGGAACTGCTGAAACAAAGCGAAGAAAAAGAGTTTCATTAACCACACCAACCATCTCAGAACGACACCAATGGTAAGGAGGATTTCTTATGTCCAAAGCATTGATTATCGGCGCCGGCGGCGTGGCCGGAGTGGTGATCCACAAATGCTGTCAGAACAGCGATGTGTTTGATTCCATCTGCATTGCCAGCCGCACCAAGTCCAAGTGCGATGCCTTCAAGGAAAAGCTGGAAGGCACCACCAAAACGAAAATTACCACCGCCCAGGTGGACGCCGACGATGTAAACCAGCTCATTGCCTTGATTGAGCAGGAAAAGCCGGATATCGTCATCAATGTGGCTTTGCCCTATCAGGATCTCACCATCATGGATGCCTGCCTGGCCACCAAAACCGATTATCTGGATACCGCCAACTATGAACCGGAAGACACCGCCAAGTTTGAATACAGCTGGCAGTGGGCCTACCGGGAACGGTTTGAGCAGGCAGGGATTACCGCGGTGCTGGGCTGCGGCTTTGACCCCGGAGTAACCGGCGTGTTCTGCGCCTATGCTCAAAAGCATTATTTTGATGAAATCCATTACATCGACATCCTGGACTGCAACGCCGGGGATCACGGCTATCCCTTTGCCACCAACTTCAACCCCGAAATCAACATCCGGGAAGTGTCCGCCAACGGCAGCTATTGGGAAGACGGCCATTGGGTGGAAACCAAGCCCATGGAGATTAAAAAGGTATATAACTTCCCTCAGATCGGGGAAAAGGATATGTACCTGCTCCACCACGAAGAGTTGGAAAGCCTGGGTCAGAACATTAAGGGCATTAAGCGGATCCGCTTCTTCATGACCTTCGGCCAGAGTTACCTCACCCATCTGAAATGCCTGGAAGATGTGGGCATGACCTCCATCGAACCCATTGAATTTGAGGGCAAGCAGATTGTTCCCCTGCAATTCTTGAAAGCGGTGCTGCCGGATCCTGCTTCTCTGGGCCCCCGGACCAAGGGCAAAACCAACATCGGCTGCATTATGACCGGCATCAAGGACGGCAAGGAAGTCCACTACTACGTGTACAACGTCTGCGACCACGAAAAGTGCTATGCGGAAGTGGGCAGCCAGGCGGTCAGCTATACCACCGGCGTCCCTGCCATGATCGGCGCCATGATGGTGCTCACCGGCAAATGGAAGAAACCCGGCGTCTACAATGTGGAAGAGTTTGATCCCGATCCCTTTATGGACGCGCTGAACAAGTGGGGACTGCCCTGGGTCGAGGACTTTAACCCCACCTTGGTGGAAGAATGAGGGCCAATGTCAGGGAGGCGGCGTACAGTCGTCTCCCTTTTGACCCCGAAAAAGTGCCCAGCCCAGCCTATGTGATTGACGAAGGGAAGTTAAAGCAGAACCTGGAACTGCTCCGTCAGCTTCGCCAGGATACCGGCTGCAAAATTCTGTTGGCCCAGAAAGCCTTTTCCTGTTACGCCCTGTATCCCCTGATGGGGGAGTATCTGGATGGGGTGACTTCTTCCTCCCTCCACGAGGCTCGATTGGGGTATGAGGAAATGGGCAAGCAGGTTCATACCTTTGCCCCGGCATACCGTCCCGATGAGTTTCCGGAGATTCTGCGCTACTCTGACCACATTGTGTTCAACACCCCTTCCCAATGGAAACGGTTTCGTCCCATGGTGGAAGCGGCGGACAAGAAAGTGAGCTGTGGGCTGCGGATCAATCCAGAATGTTCCACCCAGGACCATGCCATCTATGACCCCTGTGCGCCCGGTTCCCGCATGGGCACCACTGCCAGTCACCTGACTGCCGGGGATTTGGAAGGATTGGACGGCCTGCATTTCCACACCCTCTGTGAGCAGAATTCCGACGCCTTGGAGATCACTCTGGATCAGGTAGAGGTCAAGTTCGGTCCATATCTCCCGCAGATGAAGTGGCTGAACTTTGGCGGTGGCCACCACATCACCCGTCCGGACTATGATTTGGAAACTCTCCGCCGGTGCATTCGCCGCACTCAGCAGCGTTACGGGGTGGAGGTGTATCTGGAGCCCGGGGAAGCAGTTGCCCTCCGCGCCGGGTACTTGGTTTGCTCTGTGTTGGAGTTGATGGAAAATCATCTGCCCATCGCCATTTTGGATACCACCGCCGCCTGCCATATGCCGGATGTGTTGGAGATGCCCTACCGGCCTCCCCTCCTGACTTCCGGCTGTGAAGGGGAAAAGCCTTACACCTATCGTTTGGGTGGACCTACCTGCCTGGCGGGGGACATCATTGGGGACTACTCCTTTGACGAGCCGCTGGAAGTAGGGGATCGACTGATTTTTGAGGATATGGCCATCTATACTATGGTAAAGAACAATACATTTAACGGAATTTGCCTGCCTTCTATCCTCATTGCCCGGGAAAACGGGAAGTTGGATACCGTCAAGACCTTCGGCTATGAGGACTTCAAGCGGCGGTTGTAATTTGCGGTGACAAGGTACTTGCCTTGTCAGGAAAGGAGAACTCCTTGGAAGAATCCATGGATACCCGCACCCGGATGATGCTGGGTGATGAGGGGGTAGACCGGTTAAATCAAGCCACGGTAGCGGTGTTTGGAGTAGGGGGCGTCGGCTCTTTTTCGGTGGAAGCTCTGGCTCGTGCCGGAATAGGCAGATTGCTGCTTTGCGACAGCGAAACGGTAGCCCCCAGCAACATCAACCGTCAGTTGGTGGCCTATCAGGACACCGTGGGACAGCTCAAGGTAGAGGTGGCCCGGCAGCGGATTGCTTCCATCAATCCCAAGTGTCAGGTGGAAACCTACCCCTTCTTTTTTGGAGAAGAGACATGGGAGCAGTTTCCTTTTTCTACCTGTGATTATGTGATCGACGCCATTGATTCGGTGCCTTCCAAGCTGCTGCTCATCGAAACCTGCACCCGGCAGAACATCCCGATCATCAGCTGTATGGGGGCGGGAAATAAACTGGATCCCACCCGGTTTCGAGTGGGGGACATTTACCAAACCAGCGTCTGTCCTTTGGCGAAGGTGATCCGCACCCAATGCCGGAAACGGGGCATCCGCACGCTGAAGGTGGTTTGGTCGGAAGAACTGCCGGTGCATCCGCCTCGGATTGAGGGAAAACCCAATCCACCGGGCAGCGTCAGTTTTGTGCCTTCCGTTGCCGGACTGATTCTGGCCGGAGAGGTGATTAAGGCGCTTTCCGGGATCGGAACAAGAGAAATACAATAAAAAAATTCCCGCCATGGATCCGGAGTAAACCTCTTGGAGTGCTTGGCGGGAGTTTTTATATCACAGAAAAACAAGGAATGGGAGTGGATAATGTAGTCCACTCCCATTTTTCTATGTCGGTATTGACTGTAAGCAAATTAATCCTGCACCAATTTTTCCAGGGCAGCGATCTGCACGCAGAGGCAGAACAGTTCCATAGCCTGTTCCAGTTCGGACACCGGAGGCATGGTGGGAGCCAGACGGATGTTGGTGTCCTTGGGATCCTTGCCGTAGGGATAGGTGGCGCCGGCGCCGGTGAGCACCACACCTGCTTCCTTGCACAGGGCCACAACCCGCTTGGCGCAGCCTTCCATCACGTCCACGCTGACGAAGTAGCCGCCGTTGGGTTTGTTCCAGCTGGCAACCTCCAAGCCGCCCAAATGCTCTTCCAACTTGCTGAGCACCATCTGGAATTTGGGCTCCAGGATAGCCCGGTGCTTTTCCATGTGGGCCTGCAATCCATCCAGATCTTTGTAGAACATCACATGACGCATCTGGTTGATTTTATCGTAACCGATGGTCTGGACGGAAATCTGCTTTTTGATGAAGTCCAGATTGGCTTTGCTGCACGCCATGGCAGCCACACCGCCGCCGGGGAAGCTGATCTTGGAGGTGGAGGCAAAGGTGATCATCATGTCCTCGTGGCCGGTTTTCCGCAGCTCATCCATCAGATTCAGCAGATGGTCGGGGTGGTCGGACAGGTGATGGATGCAGTAGGCGTTGTCCCACATGATCTTAAAGTCCGGGGCAGCGGGATTCAGAGCGGCAAACTTCCGCACCACCTCGTCGGAGTAGGTGATGCCGGTGGGGTTGGAGTACATGGGCACGCACCAGATTCCCTTGACAGTGGGATCGTTTTCGCAGAGTTCCTTGACCATGTCCATATCCGGGCCGTCCTGGTTCATGGGGATGTTGATCATTTCAAAGCCGAACAGCTCAGTGATGGCAAAGTGACGGTCGTAACCGGGAACCGGGCAGAGCCACTTGATCTTTTCTTCCTTGCACCAAGGCCGGGGAGAGTTGTAAAATCCAAAGCTCATGGCCCGGGCGATGCAGTCGTACATCAAGCTCAGACTGGAGTTTCCTCCGATAAACACTTCGGTTTCGTGGTTCATGCCGAACAGATTGCCAAACAGCTTGCGGCATTCGTGGATGCCTTCCAGTACGCCGTAGTTGCGCAGGTCCTCGCCCTTTTCCGCGTGCATCACCGACTGGGAATTGAGCACGTCCAAAATGGGCATGGTCAGATCCAACTGGTCCGCCCCGGGCTTTCCTCTGGACATATCTAAGTGCAGTCCCTTAGCTTGAAATTCCTGATAATCTTTGCGCAGCCCGGCCAGCTTTTCTT
>DXWR01000003.1 GCA_019416775.1 Oscillospiraceae bacterium
ATCAATATGCTCTACAACATTGTGGACCGGATCTATATCGGTCACATCCCAAATATCGGTCCTGACGCCTTGACGGGGGTAGGGGTGTGCATGCCTTTGATTATGATCGTCAGCGCTTTTGCCGCCTTTGCCGCGTACGGCGGTGCCCCCCGATCTTCCATCTTTTTGGGACAGAGCAATCAGCGGGCAGCGGAAAAAACGCTGGGCAACTGCTTTGTGCTGCAAATTATCATTTCCGTTTTGCTGACGGTGGCGCTGCTGCTCTTTAACCGGGACTTTTTGCTGGCTTTCGGCGCCAGCCAGGACACCATTCAATACGGCGTGGACTACATGAACATTTACAGTCTGGGCACCATCTTCGTCCAGCTCACCTTGGGAATGAACGCCTTCATCACTGCTCAGGGCTTTACCCGCACCGGGATGCTGTCGGTGCTTATTGGAGCAGTGGCCAATATCATTCTGGACCCGGTGTTTATCTTTGGTTTGGGCATGGATGTGAAGGGGGCTGCGCTGGCTACCATCCTTTCGCAAGCCATGTCCTGTGCCTGGGTGCTGATCTTTTTGATGAGCAAACATTCCCGGCTGCGGATCCGGCGAAAGGATCTGCGCTTGACTCCTGCCATCTTTCTGCCCTGCCTGGCGTTGGGGGTATCTAACTTTGTGATGCAGGCCAGCGAAAGTGTGATCTCGGTCTGCTTCAACGCCTCCCTGCTGCAATATGGGGGAGACACAGCGGTGGGTGCCATGACCATCCTCACCAGCGTCATGCAGTTTGCCATGCTTCCCCTCCAGGGATTGGGGCAGGGGGCTCAGCCCATTATCAGTTTCAACTACGGTGCCCGGAACCCCCGGCGAGTGAAGTCCGCCTTCCGGCTGCTGCTGATTTCCAGCCTTTGTTATTCCTTCGTACCGTGGTTGTTGGTGATGCTGTTCCCTCAGCTGTTTGCCGCTATGTTTACCTCCGAGCCGGAGCTGCTGGAATTTACCCAGTCCGCCCTGCGGATTTATATGGCTTGCTTGTTGCTGTTCGGCATTCAGATGGCCTGTCAGATGACCTTCATCTCCTTGGGCAATGCCAAGGCTTCCATTCTGGTGGCGGTGATGCGGAAGTTTGTGTTGTTGATCCCCTTGATTTACCTGCTCCCTGCATGGATGCCTAACAACCAAACCACGGCGGTGTATTTGGCGGAACCGGTGGCGGATTTTCTGGCCATCGTCTTTACTTCCATCTTGTTCTACTTCCAGTTTAAAAAGTCCATGAAGCGAATTTCTTCTCCGTTGGACATTACTTAATTTAAAATGGGCGCGCTGCTTCTTTGCAGTACGCCCGTTCTTTTTGTCACGCTCTGTTTTTTCGGTATTCCCGCCGGTTCATGAGCATGGAACACCCCAAAAAGATACAGATGCCCGCCAATACCTCTAAGGGATACCACACCACGGTGGTTTCCGGGATCAGCATGGGTAACATGGTCAGCGCCCCGGCGGGGGGAAGATAGAGCCGGAATGCCCTCAGCAGTCCCAGCAGGATGATCCCCGCCACTCCGGCGGATAAGGTAAGCCACAGTCCCAGTTCCATGGTGAGGAAATACCGGCTGGCCGCTCCCGCCAAAGCACAGCAGAAAATCAGTCCGGCGGTTCGGATGGAGGTCTGCCGGGCTTGATTGCCTGGACGGGAGAATTCGGTGAAGGCTACCAAAATCGGCGGCGCCACTGCAAAGGGGATATTTAGGTTTACAGCGGCCAGGATGCAAATTACTCCAATGCCGCATCGTGCCAGCAGCTGCAGCCAATCTGCTTGATTCGGTCGGGGCAGGGGGGTGAAGGGTTGCTTTTCCTTGAGACCGCCTTGTTCCAATGCCAGTCTCAGCAGCACCAATAGCCCGGTGAGAGCCATGGCGGAGAGAGGATAGATGACGCTTTGGGTCCCCAGCATCACCGGCAGCACCCCGGCGGAGATCAAAGGAGCGAACCCGGTGCCGGAATAGGCAAGCACCAGTTGGCAGAGCAGGAAAGCGGCGCAAAGTTTTCCCCACTGTGGCCCCGGCATCCAAAGGGAGATGGCAAGTCCGGCCCAGGCGCAGAAGGTGATGAGAAAAAACAGTCTGGGTTTGCTCACCACCCAGCTCTGCTTGGGAGCCAAAAACAGTCCTACGGCAATGGCGGTAACTTCTGGGAAGATGATTTCTCGTTCCCCAGAAAGTTCTGCTGCCAATACCATAAGAATCATCATACCAAGGGTAAGAAGACTGTATAACAATTGCCTATGTGCCATATTAACACGTCCTTTTGGTAAAGCAAAGGAGGAATATACACGGTAAATTGGATTTACCGCATTGTTTAGAGTATAAAAAGCCCGGTTAGAAGCAAGTTTTCCTGACGCGGCGGATAGGACTGAAATTGTATTAAAGCCAAGCTAACCAATGCCATGATAGCTGCGATACATTTTTCTTATTCGTCTACGTTGTTTTCTATTTTCTCCAAAAGCTGTTTGGGTGAAAAGATTGGTATCGCTGCCTTCTCATAGTCTTTTGTATTTCGAGTTACAATTCCATCCATATCACAACGCAACGCAGACTCTGCCATAACCGCATCTTCATAATCGTTCATTTCAGAAAAAACCGCCTTGCGGCAGTCTTCTGCTGTGGTGTCCAAAATCCCGAACAAGACAAACAGCTTGTTCAGAATTTTCCGGCTTTCTTGATTGCTTTGAGTATGCCGGTGAAGCAGATCATAAAGATCCGTTACGGATTTAGCCGATAAAAATCCCTGCACTTTTTGATTTGCTACGGCTAAAAAGATGTTCTGAGCATCTTCTGAAAAAGGCTTTCGATCCTGCAATGCATCCAAGATAATGCAGGTGTCTATTAAGATTTTCATATTTTCCCCGTCCGTTCCCCTTTGGCTTCTTCTAAGGTAATGTCAGCCGGAAGTACGCCGAACAAGGATTTTGCAGTATCTACCCTGTCTTGATAAGGACTGCTTAATTTGGCAACTACCTTTCCGTTTTTCGTAATATAAATATCTTCCTTCTCCGCCAATGCCAAGTATTTGCTGAGATTTAATTTCAACTCTGTCGCTGTAATGGACATGAAGATCACCTCAATTCTTTGTACATCTAGTGTATCGCTTTTGCTCGATTCTGTCAATGAAATCGTTCGATATTTTAGATGATTT
>DXWR01000030.1 GCA_019416775.1 Oscillospiraceae bacterium
GCCGGATCTTAGATGCAGGAAATCATTGTGAGAGAAGTGATGATGTAATTTACAATTTGTTCAAAAAATGAATACAAATTAGTCTTTGACTTTCTTTGATCATAGAGGTACAATAGCTTCGCAAGGTCAGGAAAGGACTAAAACAGAAAGGAGGGACCCCGCAGTGAAGATTACCGATATGATTGCCAAGGAACTGCTGGATATGCTCAAGCAGGACGGCGGAGAAATTCAGATCAAGCGCAATGAACTGGCCAGCCAACTGGGGTGCGTCCCCAGCCAGATTAACTATGTAATTACCAGCCGGTTCACCGAAGAACAGGGCTACCGAGTGGAAAGCCGCCGGGGAGGCGGAGGGTACATTCGAATCATCAAGCTCCACTACGGCGGGCACGAAACCCTATTCCACCTGATCAACACCATAGGAGAAAGCATTGATCTGGCCAGCTGCCGGAGCATTCTTCAAAACCTGCATTACGATAAAATCCTCTCCACCCAGCAGTGCCGGCTGATGATGGCGGTGTTGGCGGATCAAAACTTCAAAGGGTTGTCGGAAACCACCAAAGGCCGGCTGCGGGCTAATTTGTTCCGCTCTATGTTGGCGGCGGTGGCACAAAACGACGGATAACCGGGAAAGGCGATGGTATTATGAAATGTGAACGTTGTGGCAAGCGGGAAGCCACCAGTGTATTTACCCAAACGGTGAATGGAACTTCCAAAACCGTGCACCTTTGCAGCCAGTGTGCCCAAGAACAGATGATGAGCGGCTGGTTTCATGACTTCGGACTGGGCAACTTTATGGGCCTAAGCCACAACAGTTACGCCCCCCACGCCGAAAAACGGTGTCCCAACTGCGGTACCTCCCTGGAGGAGATCCGGCAAACAGGACTGGTGGGTTGTGCCAAATGCTATGAGACCTTTGCCCCGGAGCTTTCCGGCACCATAGAGCGAATCCACGGGGCTTCCGCCCATGTGGGCAAGATCCCTTCCACCAGTCGGACGGCGGTGCAGCTGGAAGGGCGGATCAGTGAGCTGAAAACCCGGATGGCCAAGGCGGTGGCGGATCAAAACTTTGAACAGGCCGCTGCTCTGCGGGATCAAATCCGAGATCTGGAAGCCCAAAACAATCAGGATCAACAAGGAAAGGAGAAGGCAGAATGAACGCTTGGTATCAACAAACAGCCCCCCAGCAGGACGTAGTGCTTTCCACCCGGATCCGGCTGGCGCGGAATGTGGCAAGCCTCCCCTTTGGCAGCCGGTTGAGCCGGGATCAGCGGGAGCAGCTGGATACCCAGGTGCAGCAAGCCCTGGAGACCATTCATCTGGGAGATAACAGCCTTTCCTTTTTGCGGTTGGACGACATGGACCCGGTGGAGCGGCAGGCTTTGGTGGAGCAGCATGAAATCAGCCCGGACTTCGCCAAAAATCCCGACGGCCGGCTGCTGGTGTTGAGTCAGGACGGGTCCATCAGCATTATGGTCAACGAAGAGGACCATCTGCGCATCCAGGTGCTGCACAGCGGGTTGGCGTTAAAGGAAGCCTATGAACTGTGCAACCGCTTGGACGATGTGCTGGACAGCCAACTGGGTTTTGCCTTTGACCGGAAGCTGGGTTACCTCACCGCCTGTCCCACCAACCTGGGCACTGGGCTGCGTGCCTCGGTAATGCTCCATCTGCCGGGACTGCAGCAGCAAAAGATGATTTCCCGGCTGGCGGATACGGTAGGTAAGCTGGGTTTGACCATTCGAGGCACCTATGGAGAAGGCAGCGGTGTAGTAGGAGCGGTGTATCAGCTTTCCAACCAGATTACCCTGGGCATTACCGAACAGGACGCTATGGAAAATTTGGAAAACGTCGCTGCTCAGATCATTCAAAGTGAGGAACAGGCCCGGAAAGCCCTGGCTCAAAACCAGACTGCATTGGAAGATAAGCTGTGGCGGAGTTATGGGGTGCTGAAAAACGCCCGGCTGCTCAGCAGTGAAGAATGCCAGCAGACCTTGAGCTGGGTGCGGATGGGAGTGGCTATGAAGCTGCTTCCCCCCATCTCCTACAGCACGTTAAACCAGCTGCTGCTCACCACCGGCTCTGCATCGGTGTGCAAGGACGAAGGGCAGCTGCTTCGCCCGGAGGACCGGGATCGGGTTCGGGCGGCTTACGTGCGAAAGGTTTTGCAGCAAAGCTAGATGGACGAACAGAAAATCCAGGCTCGCACTTGAAAAAGGGTTAGACAAACATAAAATATAAAATTCCGCCCGTTAGGACGTTATGATAGATATTTTCCGAATTAAAGGAGGAATTATTATGTATCTCTTTAACGGATTTACCAGAAAAGCAAACGAAGCTATTAACCTGGGCATCCAGAAAGCAGGGGAACTGGGCCACTCCTTCATCGGCACCGAACACCTGCTCTACGGATTGGCCGCTCAGGATGACGGCACCGCTGCCGCCTTGTTGAATAAGAAAGGGGTCACTGCCCAGGCCCTGGAAGAAAAACTCATTGCTACTGTGGGAAAGGGCATTCCCCAACGGTTGAACGCCGAATATCTCACCCCTCGGGCAAAGCGCACCCTGGAAGATGCGGTGCGGATCGCCCGGCAGCTGGGCCACAACTATGTGGGCACCGAACACATCCTGTTATCCATCCTCTCCCAGTCGGACGGTTTTGCCAACGGTTATCTGTCGGAACTGGGGGTGGAACCCCGAAGCCTCTTTGAGGAAATGATGGGAGAAATCACCGGTATGGGCCAGGATGGGGGAGACAATTCCTATCCCGGCATGAATAAGCCTTCCAATAAAGCTGGAAAAGGCGGCGCCGGCGGCGAAACTCTGAAAAAGTACGGCAAGGACCTGACCGAAGCCGCCGCGAAAGGGGAAATTGACCCGGTGATCGGCCGGCAGAAGGAGATCGAACGGGTGATCCAGATTCTGTCCCGCCGGACCAAGAATAACCCCTGCCTGATCGGGGAACCCGGCGTGGGCAAAACGGCGATTGCGGAAGGTCTGGCTCTGAAGATTCAGGGAGGCGAAGTGCCGGAAACCTTAAAGAACAAGCACATCATCAACCTGGATTTGACCAGTATGGTGGCCGGTGCGAAGTACCGGGGCGACTTTGAGGAACGGATCAAAGGCGTGCTGGACGAAGTGGCTGCTGACAAAAACGTGATTTTGTTCATCGATGAGATCCACAACATCATTGGTGCCGGCGCTGCGGAAGGCAGCATTGACGCCGCCAACATCCTGAAACCGCAGCTGGCTCGGGGCGAAATTCAGATTATCGGCGCCACCACTTTGGAGGAGTACCGCAAGTACATTGAAAAGGACTCCGCTTTGGAACGGCGGTTCCAGCCGGTGATGGTCAATGAGCCCAGCAAGGAGGACGCCCAAGCCATTCTCTTCGGCCTGCGGGATAAATATGAAGCTCACCACGGGGTGAAGATCACCGACGATGCCATTAAAGCAGCGGTGGAATTGTCCAGCCGGTATATCAACGACCGGTTCCTGCCGGATAAAGCCATCGATCTGGTGGATGAAGCGGCGGCCAAGGTGCGGTTGAAGGAATTCACCGCCCCCACCGACGTGAAAAAGTTGGAGGATCAGTTGAAACAGCTGGCGCAGGAGAAGGAAGCGGCGGTCAACGCCCAGGAATTTGAACGGGCGGCCAAAGTCCGGGATGAGGAAAAGAAGATCAAGGAAGAACTGGACGCTCAGAAACAGCAGTGGGAGCAAAAGGCTCACCGCACCACCGGCCAAGTGACGCCGGAAGACATCGCAGAAGTGGTCAGCGGCTGGACCGGGGTGCCGGTGCAGCAGCTTACGGAAGAGGAAGGCCAGCGTCTGATGAAGCTGGAAGGCATCCTTCATCAGCGGGTAGTGGGACAGGACGAAGCGGTCAGCGCCGTGGCTAAGGCCATTCGCCGTGGCCGGGTCGGCTTGAAGGATCCCAAACGTCCCATGGGCAGCTTCCTGTTCTTAGGCCCCACCGGTGTAGGCAAAACCGAGTTGTGCAAAGCCTTGGCAGAAGCCTTGTTCGGCGATGAAAACGCCATTATTCGGTTGGATATGAGCGAATATATGGAGAAGCACACGGTGTCTCGGATGGTGGGATCGCCTCCCGGGTACGTGGGCTACGAAGAGGGCGGCCAGCTCACCGAAAAGGTCCGCCGTCACCCCTACTCGGTGGTGCTGTTCGATGAAATCGAAAAGGCGCATCCTGATGTGTTCAACATCCTGCTCCAGGTGTTGGAGGACGGCATCCTCACCGATGGTCAGGGGCGAAAGGTGGACTTCCGCAACACCGTGATCATTATGACCTCCAACATCGGTGCTCGGGCCATTGAAGAGAAAAAGAACCTGGGCTTCGGTGGCAGCGCAGAGGTCACCAGTGAGGAAGAAAGCCGCACCATCATCCAGAATGAGCTGAAGAAGTACTTCCGTCCCGAACTGCTCAACCGGATCGACGAGATCATTATCTTCCACAAGCTCACTCAGCCGGAAATCGACGAAATTGCCCGGAAGATGCTTCACACTTTGGCCAATCGGATGGAGGATCTGGACATTCACCTCTCCGTCACCGATGGGGCAGTGGAGAAGTTGGGCAAAGTTGGGTATGACCCGGTATACGGGGCTCGTCCGCTGCGTCGGACTATCACCAACAGCTTGGAGGACGCCATCAGCGAAAAGATGCTGGAAGGAGAAATCAAAGCCGGCGACACCGTGACGGTGGACGTGAAGGACGACAACTTCACCTTTGAAACCAACCATGGATCGGAATCCAACGCAGCTTCTCAAGGATAACCGAACATACCTTTTTGGAGACCTGGAATTTTCCAGGTCTCAGCTTGTCGAAAAAGGTCATTGGCGGCCTTGGCCCCATCTGATGAGGGGGCTGTCTGCGAAGCAGACTGGGGGAGAGAAGACGATAAAATTCGCACTATCCTTAAATTGCGCAAACAATATTGCTTTTCTCTCCCTCCGTCCAGCGCTTCGCGCTGGCCACCTCCCTCGTCAGAGGGAGGCAAGATTTCCATCTGCCTCTGTTATCTCACAACATTAAGGGTTTTTCTACAGTCT
>DXWR01000300.1 GCA_019416775.1 Oscillospiraceae bacterium
TTGTCAATAGCTTTCTTCATAAAATAGTAAATTTCATTTGAAGATGTTTATTCTTTTTGTACAAAATGGAAATTTTAAATGACATAGAGTGGTCTAACTCCTTGTATTATTCGATAGAAAAAAGGAAGATCAAGCCGATGAATTGCAAAAAAGGAGAAAGTGGCAAGAAGAAAGTCTTTTCTCTTGACAATCTAAACAACACGTGGTAAGATATCCCCAGATGAAAGGCTAGGAAAAGGATTGAGTAGCGCTGTTTTTCGGAAATTAGAGAACGTCCGGCTGGTGAAAGGGCGTCCGAGTGCAGAGGTCGAATTACCCCTTGGAGCCGCAGCCCAAACCGAAAGAAGTAGGGTTTGCCGTGTCCGCAACGTTACAGCGGCCAAAGGCCGGGAATTCCCGGTAAACTGAGGTGGTACCACGAAACTGTTTCGTCCTCTGCGCCGGCCTAAGGCTGGAGCGGAGGCTTTTCTTTTGTACCGCCCAAAATTGAGAGGAGAAGTACAATGGGAATCTACGAAGAACTGCAAGCCAGAGGACTGATCGCCCAGGTCACCGACGAAGAAATCGTGCGGGATCTGGTGAATGCCGGGAAAGCCACCTTCTATATTGGCTTTGACCCCACGGCGGACAGCCTTCATGTTGGGCACTTTATGGCCCTTTGCCTGATGAAACGGCTGCAGGAAGCGGGAAACAAGCCCATCGCTCTGATTGGCGGCGGTACCGGTTATATCGGCGACCCTTCCGGCCGTACCGATATGCGCAGTATGATGACTCCGGAGCAGATTCAGCACAATTGCGATTGCTTTAAAAAGCAGATGAGCCGGTTTATCGACTTTTCCGACGGCAAAGCATTGATGGTCAACAACGCCGATTGGCTGTTGAAACTCAATTATATCGACCTGCTGCGGGAGATCGGTCCCCACTTCTCGGTGAACCGGATGCTTACCGCAGAGTGCTACAAGCAGCGGATGGCCAAGGGTCTGAGCTTTTTGGAATTTAACTATATGATCATGCAGGCCTACGACTTCTATGAACTGTTTCAGAACTACGGCTGCAACCTGCAGTTTGGCGGAGACGACCAGTGGAGCAATATGTTGGCCGGTACTGAACTGATTCGCCGGAAACTGGGCAAGGACGCCAGCGCCATGACCATCACCTTGCTGCTGAACTCCGAAGGCAAGAAGATGGGCAAAACCCAGTCCGGTGCCGTTTGGCTGGATCCCAACAAGACCTCTCCCTTTGAGTTCTATCAATATTGGCGGAATGTGGCGGATGCCGACGTGCTCAAGTGCATTCGGATGCTCACCTTCCTGCCCTTGGAAGAGATTGACAAAATGGATTCCTGGGAAGGCGCTCAGTTGAATACTGCCAAGGAAATCCTGGCCTTTGAGCTGACCAAACTGGTTCACGGGGAAGAGGAAGCTGCCAAGGCGCAGGAAAGTGCCCGGACCTTGTTCAAAAAGGGCAGCGCAGACAATATGCCCACCACCACTCTGGTGGAGGAGGACTTCACCGATGGTTCTATCGGTCTACTCACCTTGCTGGTGAAGGGCGGTCTCTGCAAGAGCAACGGGGAAGCTCGCCGTTTGGTGGCCACCGACCAGGCCATTGCGGTCAACGATGAAAAAATTACCGACCCGAAAACTTCTTTCTCCAAGGAGGCGTTCCAAGACACCTTTGTGGTCAAGAAGGGAAAGAAGGTTTTCCATAAATATACTCTCGCCTAAGCGCAGAAAGGAAGCAATGCTATGAAAATCACCAAAGCTGTCATCCCTGCTGCGGGTCTTGGCACCCGTGTTCTCCCCGCCACTAAGGCCATGCCCAAGGAGATGCTCACCATTGTGGACAAGCCCGCCATTCAGTATATCGTGGAAGAAGCGGTAGCCAGCGGCATTACCGATATCTGCATTATCCTCAGCCGCGGCAAAGGGGTGGTGGAAGACCACTTTGATGCTTCCCCGGAATTGGAACAGAAGCTGGAAGCTTCCGGCAAAACTGAGGCGCTGGAAACCGTCCGTGCCATCAGCAAGCTGGCCAATATCACCTATGTCCGTCAGCCTGCTCCTCTGGGCCTGGGCCATGCGGTGAACTGCGCCAAGAGCTTTGTGGGTAAGGACCCCTTTGCGGTGCTCTACGGCGACGACGTGATTATGGGAGATTATCCCTGCTGCAAGCAGTTGGTGGATCAGTATGAGAAGTACGGTCTGGGCTGCGTCTGCATGAAGGAAGTGCCCTTTGAGCAGGTCACTCGTTACTCCTCTCTGAAGGTGGATCACCTGGAAAACAATGTGTACAAGGTCACCGATATGGTGGAAAAACCCGCTACCCCTGAACTGGCTTTCTCCAACTTCTCTATCCTGGGCCGCTGCGTCCTGCCGGGTGAAATCTTCGACATCTTGGCGGATCTGCCCCGTGGAGCCGGCGGAGAATATCAGCTCACCGACGCCATGAAGATTTTGGCTACCACCAAGGGCATGATCGGCGTGGACTTTGTGGGCACACGCTACGATATGGGCAATAAGCTGGGCATTATGCAGGCCAGTGTGGAAACCGCTCTCAAGCATCCGGAAATCGGGGAAGGTTTCCGTGCCTACCTCAAAGAGTTGGCCAAGAGCCTGTAATACGTTTGATTTCAAAACGCAAAATTCCTCGATAGGGATTCCTGTCGGGGAATTTTTTGCGCAAAAAGAGACGCCGCAGAAAATTGCAGCGTCTCCCTGATTACAAAATCAAAGTTTCAAACTGATTTAAATCAACCGTTTTTCATTGCTTCTTCCACTGCCACTGCGCAGGCAACGGTGGCGCCTACCATGGGGTTGTTGCCCATGCCGATGAGGCCCATCATTTCCACGTGAGCGGGAACGGAGGAAGAACCGGCGAACTGAGCGTCGGAGTGCATCCGGCCCATGGTATCGGTCATGCCGTAGGAAGCAGGACCGGCGGCCATGTTATCGGGGTGCAGGGTACGGCCGGTGCCGCCGCCGCTGGCCACGGAGAAGTACTTCTTGCCACGTTCAATGCACTCTTTCTTGTAGGTGCCGGCAACGGGGTGCTGGAACCGGGTGGGGTTGGTGGAGTTGCCGGTGATGGAAACGTCCACGCCTTCCTTGTGCATGATGGCTACGCCTTCGGTCACGTCATTGGCGCCGTAGCAGTTTACCTTAGCCCGCAGACCGGTGGAGTAGCTCTTGCGGAACACTTCCTTCACTTCGCCGGTGTAGTAATCCATCTCGGTTTCTACATAGGTGAAGCCGTTGATCCGGGAGATGATCTGAGCAGCGTCTTTGCCCAAACCATTGAGGATAACCCGCAGGGGTTTTTTCCGCACTTTGTTGGCCTTTTCCGCAATGCCGATGGCGCCTTCTGCGGCGGCAAAGGATTCGTGACCGGCCAGGAAGCAGAAGCATTCGGTTTCTTCTTCCAACAGCATTTTGCCCAGGTTGCCGTGGCCCAGACCTACTTTACGCTGGTCGGCAACAGAACCGGGGATGCAGAATGCCTGCAAGCCTTCGCCGATGGCGGCGGCGGCGTCTGCAGCGCGGGTGCAGCCCTTTTTGATGGCGATAGCTACGCCTACAATGTAAGCCCAGCAGGCGTTTTCGAAGCAGATGGGCTGGATCTTCTTCACTTGACCGTAAATGTCCAAGCCCTTGTCTTCGGTGATCTTTCTAGCTTCCTCCAGGGAGGAAATACCGTAGCTGTTCAGCACAGCGTTGATCTTGTCGATTCTTCTTTCGTAGGATTCAAACAATGCCATGATCTTATTCCCTCCTTGTTATTATTTCTCACGGGGATCGATGATTCTAACAGCATCGTCCACACGGCCGTATTGACCCTTGGCTTTTTCCATGGCGGTAGCCGGGTCGTCGCCCTTCTTAATGAAGTCCATCATCTTACCGAAGTTCAGGAACTGGTAACCGATGATCTCGTCGTCTTCGTCCAAAGCAATGCCGGTAACGTAGCCTTCGGCCATTTCCAGGTAACGGGGGCCCTTTTTCAGAGTGCCGTACATGGTGCCCACCTGGCTGCGCAGGCCTTTGCCCAAGTCTTCCAGAGCAGCGCCGATGGCCAGGCCGTCTTCGCTGAATGCAGACTGGCTGCGACCGTAAACGATCTGCAAGAACAGTTCCCGCATGGCGGTGTTGATGGCGTCGCACACCAAGTCGGTGTTCAAAGCTTCCAGAATGGTGCGGCCGGGGAGAATTTCAGCGGCCATCGCGGCAGAGTGGGTCATGCCGGAACATCCCAGGGTTTCCACCAGAGCTTCCTGGATGACACCCTCCTTGACGTTCAGGGTCAGCTTGCAGGCGCCCTGCTGGGGAGCACACCAGCCCACACCATGAGTAAAGCCGGAGATGTCGGTGATTTGTTTCGCCTTTACCCACTTCGCTTCCTCAGGGATGGGAGCACAGCCATGGGCAACGCCCTGTTTTACGGGGCACATTGCTTCAACTTCTTGCGAGTAAATCATGGGAATAAACTCCTTTCATTTTGAATTCTTTCCTTCTTTTCCGAATATGCAG
>DXWR01000301.1 GCA_019416775.1 Oscillospiraceae bacterium
AGCGGTATCCGGGCACGGATGGAGGCGGAGTGCCAAAAAGCGGGCTGCACTCTCATCGCCCCGCCTCTGTGTTACTGCGGGGACAACGCCGCCATGATTGCTGCCCAAGGGTACTATGAATTTTTGGCAGGCCACACCGCCAAAAGCGACCTCAACGCCATGCCCAGCTGGCCCATTGACCGAGAGTTTGCTCTGTGACCGACTGTATACCGGTTCGTCCTTCAGAAAAACGGACTACAAAATGAAACCCAACCGGGGAGGATTCCCAACGGCTTTCGGAATGAGGGCCGAAGGGAGATTCTCCCTTTTGTTTTACACTGAACCGCTGAATTTTATCTTTTGGAAACATTTCTGAAGCAATTTTTAAATAGAGGTCCTTTATCCTAAAACCATCAACCAAAAAGGAGGACCAAATCATGAAACGAATTCTCATTCCAGTCGGCATTTGTACGGTGGTGGCGGGGCTTGCCGCTGTTGTTGGGTGTTTGACCCGCGTTTGCAGCCGTAACAAAGAAAATTAAGGAGAGGAGAAATTAAAATGATAAACTTTTTGAAAAACGCATTGGAGGACATGAAGGAAAGCGCCAAAGCCCAGCATCAGGTGGACAAAGCCAACTTTGAGGCAGTAAAGGCTGAATCCAAAGCTCAGTGGGAGGAAGCAAAAGCCATGCACAATCCGGAGGTAGCGAAAGCGGCTCAGCAGGCTCAGAGAGAACAGGACCTGGAGGAAGCCCGGCAGAGGATTCTGCAGGCCCAAGCCCGGATTGATGCTGCCCAAAAAAGGCAAACCAGCCGGTAAGCCGGCAGATGCTGTTTCAGGATGGTGCCCTTACGCCGTCCTTTCTTTTTGCTTGGTATTTTTTAAACCAAGGGGGTAAACAGAAACATTTCCTTAACAACTCTATGGTATAAAGAAGACAGTTCAATGGAAAAGGAGGAGGGAAACCATGTTTCAAATTTTAGTGGTGGAGGACGACCGGGATCTCAACCGCACCGTCTGTGCCTATCTGAATCAAAACGGCTACCATGCCGTGGGTTGTCTGGATGTCAACGACGCCTACGACGCTATGTACGGCGGCACCATCTTTGATCTTATCCTCTCGGATATTATGATGCCGGGGGTGGATGGCTTTGAGTTTGCCCAAACCATCCGGGAGCAGAACCAGGACATCCCCATTCTGTTTATGACCGCCCGGGATGATTTTGCCTCTAAGCAGCGGGGATTCCGGGCGGGAATCGACGACTACATGGTCAAGCCCATCGACCTGGACGAACTGCTTCTGCGGATCCACGCCCTGCTTCGCCGGGCCAAGATTGCCAGCAGCCGGAAGTTGACCATCGGCAAGCTGGTGCTGGACGCCGACGAGCGATCCGCCTATCTGAGCGGGGAGGAGATTCCCCTGACGGTCCGGGAGTTCAACCTGATTTACAAGCTCCTTTCCTACCCTAAAAAGACCTTTACCCGTTCCCAGCTCATGGAGGAGTTTTGGGATGGGGAAACCACTTCCGGCTTGCGAACGGTGGATGTGTATATCACAAAACTGCGCAATAAGTTTGCCGACTGCCATGATTTTGAGATTGTCACCGTTCACGGGTTGGGATATAAGGCGGTATTGAAATGAAAGGGTGGAAGGAAAGAAATCTCCGAAAATGGCTGCTGTCCTTGTGGCGCTATTTGATTTTCTTTTTACTGATGGCCTTTGTGGTCACCTGCTGCATGGTGCTGTTTTTCCATGAAGTCACCCGAGTCACCGGGCTGGTACTCACCAAGGAGCACATTGAGCAGGCAGCGAAGCTCACCTTTTTGAATGTGGTTTTACTTAGCTTGCTCTGTACCGTCATCGACGCCATCCGCCGCAAGGTGATGGTGGACCGTCCGGTAAAGCAAATTACCCGGGCGGCGCAGCGGATTACCCAAGGGGATTTTTCAGTACGAATTCCTCCCCTCTACAGCATGGACGGGTTTGATCAGATTGCCAAGTACTTCAACGAGATGGCCCAAGAGCTTTCCGGCACCGAAACCCTCCGTACCGATTTTATCAGCAATGTTTCCCACGAGTTAAAAACACCTTTAGCGGTGATCCAGAATTACGGCACTATGCTTCAGCAGCCGGGACTATCGGAGGAAAAGCGGCTGGAATACGCCAAAGCCATCACCGATGCGTCCCGGCGGCTGGCGAATTTAATTACCAACATCCTAAAGCTCAATAAGCTGGAAAACCAGCAGATCTATCCCTCGGCAAAAACCTACCATTTAACTGAACAGCTCTGTTCCTGTCTGCTTTCCTTTGAAAGCACCTGGGAGAAAAAGGAGCTGGACATCCAAACCGACCTGGAGGAAAACGTGCTGGTGAATTCCGATGAGGAGCTGCTTTCCCTGGTATGGAACAACCTGTTTTCCAACGCCATGAAATTTACCGAGCCCCAGGGCAGGGTGTCCCTCTCCCTGAAAACAGAAGGGGACTATGCGGTGGTGGCGGTGAGCGATACCGGCTGCGGTATCTCCCCGGAGGTGGGCAAACACATCTTTGAGAAATTCTATCAGGGGGACACCTCTCACGCCACCCAAGGAAACGGTCTGGGGCTGGCCCTGGTGAAGCGGGTGATTGATATTGTAGGGGGAGACATTTCGGTGAGCAGCCAGGTGGGTAAAGGCAGCACCTTTACGGTCAAACTCAGGAGGGCAAAGGATGAAGAAATTCCGAAAAATACTCCATAGGCTGCTCCACCCCGGGGCTGCCGTGGTGATCCTTTCGGTATTGGCGGGAGCGGGACTGTTGGTTTACGCCTTTGTGTTTGCCGGGGACGACAATCCGGTGACCTACCTGTCTTATGTAGTTTCCGCTTACGCCCTGCTGGTGCTCTGCTTCAATCTGATTCCGCTGCTGGGTAAGGCAAACCGGCGTGTCCGTCAAAACCGGTATGTGCACCAATATCTGGAGGACGCTTCCTTCAAGATGAAGGTCTCCCTCTATACCCTGCTGATCATCAATCTGCTGTATGCCGGGGTGAATGCTTTTTCCGGGATTTATTACCGATCCCCTTGGTTTGGCTCTTTAACGGCCTACTATATCCTGCTGTCGGTGATGCGGTTTTCATTGGTGCGGTATGCCCGCCACCATGAATTTGGAGAAAACAAAACCGCTCAGTGGAAACGTTACCGGCTGTGCGGACTGCTTTTAGTTTTGATGAACGTCGCCCTGGCCGGGGTGGTAATTTTGGTGATCCGCCAGAACCGGGGCTTTGAATACGCTGGGCTGTTGATTTACGTCATGGCGGCATACACCTTTACCATCACCGCGATGGCGGTGGTGAATCTGGTACGGTATCGGAAATACCACAGTCCGGTGATGTCCGCCGCCCGCGTGTTGAATCTGGTGACGGCGCTGGTGTCCATGTTGTCCCTGGAGACAGCCATGCTCACCCAGTTTGGTGGCAACGATTCCCCGTTGTTTCGCCGAACGATGTTGGCAACCACCGGCGGGGCGGTGTGCGTTCTGGTGGTGGCAGTGGGGGCGTTTATGATAACCCGTTCTACCCGACAGCTAAAAAGGCTGGGGCAAAACCATTTGGAAACCTCACCGGATTCTTTGGAGAAATGATGAATTTCTGCCGGAACGCCGCTCAATCAGTGAAGGAGAGATATTAAATGGAAGATCAGAAAGAAACTTTTGAATATACCTATTCCGCTCAGCAGCAGCAGGAGATTGAACAGATCCGCAGCAAATACCTGCCACGACAGGAAAGCAAAATGGATCAGCTCCGTCGGCTGGATCATAGCGCCACCAAAAAGGGGACCGCTGTTTCTATTTTTTGGGGAGTAATTGGCTGCCTACTGTTGGGAGTGGGAATGTGCTGCACCATGGTGTGGGAGGAGCAATGGTTCTTTCCGGGGATAGTAGTTGGGGTGATCGGCATTGCAATAGCAGCCACCGCCTATCCGCTGTATACCTGCATCACGAAAAAACAGCGGAAAAAACTGGCACCTCAAATCTTAAAGCTCATCGACGAGCTGGCAAAATCGGAATAATAACAGACTGGATTGGAAGCGGAATGCTTTTCCTTATCCAGCCTGTTCCTTGTAAAAATCCTGCAAGCGGATTGGCAGTTACGGCTTGAATGTGGTTTTGTGTTCGGATAGAATGATAAACATCTTTTCCAGACAACTCAGTGATCTAAAAAGGAATATAGAGCTCCGGCTCTTTCCATAAGTTCGTGTCAAACTGGTGTACCATCTTAAATTTCTGCCCTTTCCCTGTCTTCGTTTTGCAAGTCCACCTATTCAATCCTGCAAAATTTCCGGCGCATCTCCCGAAAATTTCAGAAAAAGCTCCTTCACCCTGCATGAATGTGAGCAAAATGTTTCCAAAATGAAAATAATGCCAGAGAAGGATTGATTCTTTCCTGCAAATTGTCTATAATAGGAGAGTACGCAAATCCTGTATTTGCGCAGATACGATTGAAAAGGAGTTAAGGTACCATGCTGACGAATAACCAAAATGTTCTCAAGTGGGTAGACGAAATGGTAGCCCTCTGCAAGCCGGATAAAGTGGAGTGGATCGACGGAAGCGAAGCCCAGCTGAAGGCCCTTCGGGACGAAGCCATCGCCACCGGCGAAATGGAAGCCCTCAACGAAGAAAAGCTTCCCGGCTGCCTGCTGCACCGCACCAAGCCCAACGACGTAGCCCGGGTGGAGGGACGGACTTTCATCTGCTCTCGTAAGGAAGAGGACGCAGGTCCCACCAACAACTGGTGCGACCCCAAAGAAATGTACGCCAAGCTGACCCCCATGTATGACGGTGTCATGAAGGGACGGACCATGTATGTCATTCCCTACTCCATGGGCCCCATCGGTTCTCCCTTGGCCAAAGTGGGCGTGGAGCTGACCGACTCCATCTACGTGGTTTTGAATATGGACATCATGACCCGGATGGGCGCACAGGCCTTTGAAAACCTGGGTGAAACCAGCAACGACTTCGTCCGCGGCCTGCACTCCAAGGCAGACGTGGATCCGGAAAACCGTTACATTGTCCAGTTCCCGGAAGACAATACCATCTGGAGCATCAACTCCGCTTACGGCGGAAACGTGCTGCTGGGCAAGAAGTGCTTTGCGCTGCGGATTGCTTCCTACCAGGGCAAGAACGAAGGCTGGATGGCAGAACACATGCTGATTTTGGGCCTGGAAAATCCCCAGGGCGAAGTTACCTATATCACTGCTGCCTTCCCCTCTGCCTGCGGCAAGACCAACCTGGCCATGCTGGTGCCTCCGGAAATTTACCGCAAGCAGGGTTACAAAGTTTGGACTGTGGGCGACGACATCGCCTGGCTGAAGCCCGGTGCAGACGGACGGCTGTACGCTATCAACCCGGAAAACGGCTTCTTCGGCGTGGCGCCCGGCACCAACGAAAAGAGCAACCCCAACGCCTTGGCTTCCACCAAGAAGAACACCATCTTCACCAATGTGGCCCACAACCTGGACGACAACACTGTTTGGTGGGAAGGCCTGGACAAGAATCCGCCGGAAAATGCCATCGACTGGATGGGCCGTCCTTGGAACGGCAAGGAAAGCACCGAAAAGGGCGCTCACCCCAACTCCCGGTTTACCGCTCCGGCAGAAAACTGCCCCTGCATCAGCCCCGAGTTCAATAACCCCAACGGCGTGCCGATCTCCGCTATGATCTTCGGCGGCCGCCGGGCTAAGACCGCTCCTCTGGTGTACCAGTCCTTTGACTGGAAGCACGGCGTGTTCGTGGGCTCCACCATGGCCAGTGAAACCACTGCTGCCGCCACCGGCGCTGTTGGCGTGGTTCGCCGCGACCCCATGGCTATGCTGCCCTTCTGCGGCTACCACATGGGCGACTACTTCGCACACTGGCTGGAAATGGGCGAAAAGCTGGGGGACAAGGCTCCTAAGATCTTCAACGTCAACTGGTTCCGTACCGACGACGAAGGCCACTTCATTTGGCCTGGTTTCGGCGACAACATGCGGGTGCTGATGTGGATTGTGGCTCGCTGCAAGGGCGAAGTGGACGCCAACGTCACTCCTCTGGGCTATGAACCCAAGCCGGAAGACATCAATATCGAAGGCTTGGACGACATCACTCTGGACACCGTGAAGGGTCTGCTGGATGTAGACGTGGATCTGTGGAAGGAAGAAGTGGCCGGCATCAAGGAATTCTACGCCAAATTTGGCGACAAGCTGCCTGCGGAACTGAACAACCAGCTGGCTGCTCTGGAAGACCGTCTGAACAAGGCGTAATTCTTAGGAGAATTCCTTCTGAAACCATAGAAATTAAGAAGCAGGAACGTTTCGGCGCTCCTGCTTTTTTGCGTATTGTTTCCGGTTTGTCATCCTGGCCGCCTTATGTTATAATAATTGTTAAGGCAATCATTACGGTTCCCCTCTTGGCTTGGCGCCGAAACGTCTTTGACCTTTCTGTCCGGCCGGCCATTTTGCTGCGCAAAAGCCGAGGGAAACCGATCCGGATTTTTATGTTATACTATCCTCAGAACAGGAGGAAGTTTATGCCCAGTCGAATCCAATCTCTGGTCCAGCCCCTGCTGGACTGGTTTTCCACCTGCCAGCGGATTCTGCCTTGGCGGGAAAATAAAGACCCTTACCGGGTATGGGTCAGCGAGATTATGCTCCAGCAAACCCGGGTGGAGGCGGTGATCCCCTACTACAACCGGTTTTTGCAGCGGCTGCCCAGCATTCAGGCTCTGGCGGACTGCCCGGAGGAGGAGCTGCTGAAGCTCTGGGAAGGATTGGGGTACTACAATCGGGTGCGGAACCTGCAAAAGGCCGCTAAGGTGATGGTAGAGCAGTATGGGGGACAGTTCCCCCGTACCTGGGAGCAGGTGCGCTCCCTGCCCGGCATCGGCGACTACACTGCCGGGGCCATCTGCTCTATTGCCTTTGACCAACCCACCCCCGCGGTGGACGGCAATGTGCTGCGGGTACTCAGCCGGATCACCGACGACCATCGGGACGTGACCCAAAACGCCGTAAAGCAGGACTTCACCGAAGCCCTGCGGCAGGTCTATCCTCAGGGCCGCTGCGGGGACTTCACCCAAAGTTTGATGGAGCTGGGAGCCATTGTCTGTCTGCCCAACGGTATGCCCTTGTGTGAAAAATGTCCGGTGCGCCAGCTTTGTTTGGGATATGAGAAAAACACCTTTTTGGATCTGCCGGTGAAACCTCCCAAAAAGGCCCGGAAAAAGGAGCAGCGCACCATTTTGATTTTGTCCTTCCAAGGAAAGTTCGCCCTGCAAAAGCGGCCGGACAAAGGTTTATTGGCGGGGCTGTGGGAGTTTCCTAATCTGGAAGGAAAGTACACCAAAAAACAGCTTTCCGCTTGGCTGAAGGAGCAGGGGATGGAGGTCTTGGAGGTCACCGCTGGGGAAAAGGCGGTGCACATCTTTTCCCACATCGAGTGGCAGATGAGCAGCTTTCACATTCGCCTGGCCCGGCCCGTCTCCCAGTACACCTGGGCGAACCGGAAGGAACTGGAAGAAATTTATTCTCTGCCCAGCGCTTACAGTGCCTTTCTGGGGCCGATTCTGCGGGGGGAAGGGGCCCAGACCACCTTCACCGGTCTGCTGGACCGGGAGTAATGGCAAAGGCCGGGAAAAACACCGGCCTTGATGATTGCACGAAATGATAAGGAGAATCGTATGCAAGGGGAGATTCGTCGAGAGCGCCCGGAGGAACACCGGGCGGTAGAAATTTTGGTTCGGGAAGCGTTTTGGAATCAATATGGGCCGGGCTGCATGGAGCATTATCTGCTTCACCTCCTGCGCAGTCATCCCGATTTTGTTCCCCAACTGGATTTGGCCGCCATACTGGACGGTAAGCCGGTGGGGCAGTGCGCCTGTGTGAAGGGAACGCTTTTCGGAGACGACGGGACCCAGCGCAGGGTTCTGACCCTTGGCCCCATTGCTGTACACCCGGATGACCAGGGAAAGGGAATCGGAAGAATGCTGCTGGCCCGCACCGCCCGGATTGCCAAAGAGCTGGGGTATCCCGCCATCTTTTTAACCGGCGACCCAGCCTATTATTCCCGGCAAGGGTACCTTCCGGCCCGGCAGTTCGGCATTCGAAACGGAGAAAACTGCTATGCGGTGGCCTTGCAGGTGCTGCCGCTGAAAGACAACGTTTTGGTCCCGGGACGATATGAAGAAAGCCGGGCTTATCAGGTAACCGAACCGGCGGCAGAAGAATTTGACCGGCAGTTCCCGCCAAAAGAAAAATGTACCGGCACCCCTTCCCAGCTTCGGTTTTTGGAACTGGCGGCACAGGTGGTTCCGGCAGAATAACGGAAGCGGCGCCGGTGTTCTCCCTGAGAAATTTTACCTCGATTTTACCTTTCCCCTCTGGCCTTGAAGGTTCCGGTCTGGTATACTGGAAAAAACGTCAAGACGGGAAAGGGGCAGACAGATGGAACAGGGATTGATTTTGGTGCATTCCAAATACGGCGCCGCCAGGAAATACGCGGAATGGCTGAAGGAAAAAACCGGCTTTCCGGTGCTGGAGACCAAGCAGGTTACGGAGGACCAGCTGGCCCGGCCGGATACTGTGATCCTCCTAGGCGGGGTGTACGCTTCCGGCATTGGTGGAATGGGCTTTCTGCGCAAGCACTGGCAGGCGCTGGCAGGGAAAAAGCTGGCGGTGTTCGCCGTGGGAGCTTCTCCCTATGAAGAAGAAAATCTGACGCTGTTAAAGCAGCACAATCTCCGTCCGCCCATGGAAGAGGTGCCCTGCTTTTACGGCCGGGGGATCTGGGATCTGTCCGCCATGAGCCTGGTGGACCGGACCCTGTGCAAAATGCTGCAAAAGTCAGTGGCCAAAAAGCCGGCAAACCAATGCCAGTCCTGGGAGCTGGCCCTTCGGGAGGCCGGGGAGAACCGGGTAGATTGGACCCATCCGGACTATCTGGAACCGGTGCTGGAGTGGCTGGAAGCCTGAGTTGCTGCCGCCAAGGAATCTATTTCAAAATTGCAACGTCTTTCGAGTAATCGAAGGGCGTTTTTTCTTTTGTCTGGATGAAATTGACCTGCACAAGAAAAAGCATGATTTCTTGAAAAACATTGGAA